>NZ_JBHXQZ010000045.1:0-63353 GCF_042717095.1 Streptomyces sp. NPDC058632
CTTCCCGTTCGGATTCAGCGGCAGGGCGTCCAGCGGAACGAACACCCCCGGAACCATGTAACCCGGCAGCCGCTCCCCCAGGAACGCCTGCAAGGTCTCCCCCGCCACGACCTCACGCGCCACCACGAACGCCACCAACCGCTTGCTGACACCCTCCTGGTGGACGAGGACGGCGGCACCGGTCACGTCGGGGTGCCGGGTGAGGGCGTCCTCGATCTCACCGAGTTCGATCCGGAAGCCTCGGATCTTCACCTGGTCGTCGACCCGGCCGAACACCTCGATGGTGCCGTCGGGCAGGGAGCGGGCCAGGTCGCCCGTGCGGTAGAGCCGGCTGCCCGCCTCGCCGAACGGATTCGCCACGAACGCCCCGGCCGTCAGCTCCGGCCGCCCCAGATACCCGCGCGCCAGCCCCGCCCCACCGAGGTACAGCTCACCGGCCACGCCCGCCGGGACCGGCTGGAGCATGCGGTCCAGTACGTAGGCCTGTGTGTTGTCCAGCGGCCGGCCGATCGGCATCACGGCCGGGGTCGGGTCCTGCGGGTCGATGCGGTGGCAGGTGGCGAAGGTCGTCGTCTCCGTGGGTCCGTAGACGTCCACGACCACCAGTGCGGGGCAGGCCTCGCGGACCCGGCGTACCGCCTCGGCCCGTACGGCTTCGCCGCCGGTCCACAGCTCGCTCAGGCCCGCGAAGCAGCCCGGGTCCTCCTCGGCGAAGAGGTGGAACAGCGCCGTCGTGAGGAACACGGCGCTGATGCCGTGTGCGGCCACCTGCTCCCGCAGTACCTCCGAGGTCAGCGCCCCGGGCGGCGCGATCACCGAGCGGCCGCCGGACAGCAGTGGCGCCCACAGCTCGTACGTGGACGCGTCGAAGGCCTGCGGGGAGTGCATGAGGACGCGGGCGTGCCCCGACCCGTTCCCTCGCACCTCGGCGAAGCGGCCGTCCAGCGCCAGGGCCGCCACGTCGGCGTGCGTGACGGCGACGCCCTTCGGGCGGCCCGTGGAGCCGGAGGTGTACATCACGTAGGCGAGGTCGTCGCCGGTGGCGTCCGAGGGGAGGTCGGTGTCGGGCCAGGCGTCCAGTTCGGGCCAGAGGTCCTCGACGACCAGTACCGTCGCGTCGGTCTCGGGCAGGGACGCGACCGCCGCCCGCTCGGCCAGTACGACCCTCAGTCCGGCGTCCTCGGCCATGTGGGCCAGCCGGTCCCTCGGGTAGGTCGCGTCGAGCGGTACGTACGCCCCGCCGGCTTTCACGATCGCGAGCAGCGCGACGACCATCTCGGGCGAGCGCGGCACGCACAGCCCGACCAGGCTCTCCCGCCCGACGCCGCGGCCCCGCAGCAGTCGGGCGAGCCGGTTCGACTGCCGGTCGAGGTCGCGGAAGGTGGGCCGGGCGTCGCCGTGCACGAGGGCCGGCCGGTCGGGGGTCCGGCGTACCTGTTCCTGGAACCGCCGGGTGAGCGGGGCCGGTTCGAGGGCGGCCGTGTTGCGGGGCCCGTGGCCCTTCTCGACGATCCGGGCGCGTTCGGTGTCGTCGACCAGCGGCAGGTGCTGGACGCGCTGTCCGGGGTCGGCCAGGGCGGAGTGCAGGAGCACCTCGAAGTGGTCGGCCAGGCGTTCGACGGTGGGTGCCGTGAAGAGGTCGGTGCTGTACTCGAGGCCGTAGTACATGCCCTCGGGGGCGGCCTGGATCATGAGGGTGAGGTCGAAGCGGGCGACGCCGACGCTCATGCCCTCGGCGATCAGGTCGTGCATCCACGGCTTCGGCCGGACCAGCGCCGAGGGGTGGTCCAGGAGCGGGAGGCTCTCGTCGGCGAACATCACCTGGAAGACCGGGTTGTGGCTGAGGCTGCGGGCCGGCCGGAGCGCCTCGACGAGCCGCTCGAAGGGGACGTCCTGGTGGCTCTGGGCGTCGAACAGCTGCCCCCGGACCTGGAGCAGCACGTCCTCGAACGTCGGGTTGCCGCGCAGGTCGACCCTGAGCGCGACCGTGTTGACCAGGAAGCCGATCATGGATTCGAGTTCGACGCGGTTGCGGTTGGCGATCGGTACGCCGATGACCACCTCGTCCTGCCCGCTGTGGCGCGCCAGGAAGACGGCGTAACTGCTGAGCATGGTGATGTAGTTCGTGACCTGGTAGTCGCGGCTCAGTTCCGTGATCCGGCGGGTCGCCGCCGGTGTCAGCTGCCGCCGCAGGAAGTCGCCCCGGAGGCTCTGTACGTCGGGCCGGGGGAAGTCGGTGGGAAGCGTGAGCAGTTCGGGTGCTCCGGTGAGCTGCCGGCGCCAGTGCTCCAGCTGGTGGCGGAGCCTGTCCTCCTCCAACAGGCCCTGCTGCCAGACCGCGTAGTCGGCGTACTGCACGTCGAGGTCCGGCAG
The DNA here is from genome assembly GCF_042717095.1 of Streptomyces sp. NPDC058632. NCBI lineage: Bacteria > Bacillati > Actinomycetota > Actinomycetes > Kitasatosporales > Streptomycetaceae > Streptomyces > Streptomyces sp. NPDC058632. Next base: position 2,374 of record NZ_JBHXQZ010000045.1, read on the forward strand.
CGGGCAGGGTTCGCCGTCGGCGAGGGCCCGGCAGATGTCGAGGAACTCCTGGCCGAAGACGCCGATCGAGTAGCCGTCGAACACCAGGTGGTGGGCGCTGAACGCCAGGATCTGCTCGGTTTGCGACCACTGCACGAGCCGCGCCCGCAGCAGGGGGCCTTCCTCCAGGTCGAAGGGCCGGTCCCACCACTGGCGGATCTCGTCCCGTGCCCGCTGTTCGCTCTCCTCCTCCGGGAGCCCGAGCCGGGAGAGGTCCAGCGTCGGCAGGTCGACGTCCCACCGGTCCGCGACGACCTGCCAGACCTGTCCGTCCTCCTCGCGGAAGGTGGTCCGCAGCGGCTCGTGGCGGCGCAGCATGTGCCCGAGCGCGTCACGGACGACCGGGGTCCCGATCGACGCCGGCAGGGGAACGAGCCAGTTGACGGTGTACGAGGTGGTGCCGGGGCTCAGCCGGTCGATGAACCAGAGCCGCTGCTGGTCGAAGGTGGCCGGCAGCGGACCGCCGCGGGGCACGGCGGTGAGGGGGCGGGTCTGCCGCGGCTGCAGTTCCTCCTGGCGTCGCCGTATCTCGCGGGCGATCTCGGCGATCGTCGGGAGGTCGAAGAAGAGGCGGACCGGCACCTCCAGTGAGAAGACCTGCCGGATCCGGGCGACGAGCTGCACGGCGAGCAGCGAGTGGCCGCCCAGTTCGAAGAAGTTGTCGAGGACGCCGACGGGTGCGCGGTCCAGGATCTGTTCCCACATCGAGACGAGCAGCGCCTCGGTGGTGTTGCGGGCGGGCAGCCCGGTGGTCGGGCCGCCCGTGGACCCGGAGGCCTGCGGGAGCAGCAGCGCGCGGCGGTCCAGCTTGCCGCTGGAGGTGACGGGCAGGGCGTCGAGCGGTACCAGGTCGGACGGCACCATGTAGCCGGGCAGCCGCTCGGCCAGGTATGCGTGCAGCCGGGGCACGAGCAGGTGCTGGATCTCCGCCTTCAGTGGCTGGTTGGCGTACTCCGACCAGTCACGGGGTTCGTGCTCAGGCTCGGTCGGTGCGACGAACTCGGCGCTGTCCGGGGCGGGTTCGGTCCCGGTGCGGGTCAGCAGGACGCCGTAGCCGCCGTCGGTGCCGTGGCGGCTCCAGTCGGGCACGGCGAGGTAGCCGGCCCGCTCGGCGAGTTCGCGGATGTCCTCCGGGTCGACTCCTTCGGCGGGCCGGTCCTGGGCGCGCCAGGCCTCGACGGTCTCCAGGCCGGAGCCTCCCCTGAGCCAGCGGAGGGTGCGGACGGCCTCCTCGACGCGCGCGTTCGGCACCTGGCGCAGCCGGAGCCGGTCGGGTCCGTCGGCGAGCAGGTCCCGGAGCCTGTCGGTGGTGAGACGGTCGGTGGTCCAGTCGTACGCGTGTTCTTGCTCGGGGCCGTCCGGTGCCGCCGTGGCGGCGGCCGCGACGGGCTCGCCGACGTGGAGGACCGCCTGGTACCGGAACATCGACATCTCGTTGAGGTGGCGGCCGCCCTTGGGCCGGATCTCCACCCGGGAGATGCGGCCGGTGCGGGCCGCCCAGTCGTGGAAGAAGGCCGGGTCGAGGGTCAGCTCCTCCTCCTGCCGCACGCGTTGCTGGACGCGCTGCCACAGCTCCAGCCGGGTCGTGGCGTCGGGTGCGCGCTGCGCCTCGACGGCGGTGTGGAAGGCCTCGAGCAGCGGGAGACTCCGTACGTCGCCGACGACGATCCGCCCGCCGTCGCTGATCCGGGACAGCGCCTCGTCGAGGACGCGGACCAGGTAGTCGACGTCGGGGAAGTACTGGACGACGGAGTTGACGACGACGGTGTCGACCGGTTCCAGTTCCAGGTCGCCGAGGGCGTCCGCCTCCCGCCGGTGCAGGACCACCGAGTCCTTGAGTTCCGGACGGGCGTCGAGGCGGCCGCGGACGGAGTCGAGGGCGGCGGTGGAGAAGTCGGTGCCGTAGTACCGCCGGCACTCCCCGGCGAGCGGGAAGAGCAGCAGGCCGGTGCCGCAGCCGATCTCCAGGACGGCGCGCGGTTCGTAGCCGCGGATCAGCCGGACCGTGTCCTCCTGCCAGGCGCGCATCTCCTCCAGGGGGAGGGGCAGGCCGGTGAAGCTGCTGTTCCAGCCCGAGAAGTCGTTGCCGTCCTCGGAGTCCTTCGCCGCGTCGGCGTCGAAGGAGTCGTACACCTCGCGCCAGCGTTCGATGCGCTTGTCGGACAGCGAGTCGCCGGACAGCGGCTCGTCGTCCTCCTGGACGGCAGAGCGGGCGCGCCGCGGGTCCAGCACCACGTACGAGACGAGGGACCGGTCGCCGCCGCGGTCCTCGCGGACCACGGTCGCCGCGTCCCGGACGACGGGGTGTTCGCTCAGGGTGCTGTCGATCTCGCCGAGTTCGACGCGGTAGCCGCGGATCTTGACCTGGGAGTCGGTGCGGCCGAGGAACTCCAGGTTCCCGTCCGGGCGCCACCGCGCCATGTCGCCCGTCCTGTAGAGGCGTTCGCCGGGTGTGCCGGCGAAGGGCGAGGGGAGGTACTTGGACGCCGTCAGCCCGGGCTCGTCGGCGTAGCCGGAGCTGAGGCAGGGGCCACCGATGTAGAGGTCGCCCGGTACGTCGAGCGGGCAGGGGCGCAGGCTCTCGTCGAGGACGTAGTAGCGGGCGTTCTGGATGGGCCTGCCGTACGGGATGCTCTTCCAGGCGGGGTCGACCTCCCCGACGGGGAAGTAGTTGGACCAGACGGTCGCCTCGGTGGCGCCGCCCAGGCCGACGACCTGGACGGCGGGGAACACCGTCCTCATCAGGTCCGGCGAGTGGACCGGTATCCAGTCGCCGCTCATGAAGATCAGGCGCAGGGAGCGGGAGACGGTCTCGTGCGCGCCGTCGGCGTCCGTGGGGAGCAGGGGCACCAGCTGCATGAGGGCGGCGGGTGCCGAGTCCCAGAAGGTGATGGGTTCCTCGGCGAGGCGGCGCAGCAGGGCCGCGGGCTCCTGGACCTCCTCGCCGGTGGCGATCCGGATCGACCCGCCGGCGGCGAGGACGCCGAAGACGTCGTAGACGGAGAGGTCGAAGGTGAGCGCGGTGACGAACAGGACACGGTCGTCGGGGCCCACGCCGAAGGTGCTGTTGACCCATTCGATGAGGTTCACGGCGGGGGCGTGCGTCACGGAGACGCCCTTGGGGGTGCCTGTGGATCCCGAGGTGAAGATGACGTAGGCGAGGTCCTGCGCGGTGCCCTGGCGGGGAAGGTCGTCGCCGGGCATCGCGGCGATGGCGTCCGCCGTGTGAAGGGTGTACGGGCTGCCGGCCGGCAGGCGGGTGCCGTTGCCCGGCAGGCCGGTGCCGTCGTCGGCCGCCGTGTCGAGGCACAGGATGTGCGCGAGGTCCGGCAGCGGGTCGGCGGTCAGCAGGCGGGGCACGAGGGAGTGCTGGGTGAGGACGCAGGTGGCCTTCAGCGCGCCGAGGATCCAGTGCCAGCGCTTGACGGGGGCGTTGACGTCCAGGGGGACGTAGACGGCGCCGGCCTTGAGGATGCCCAGCAGCGCCGGGATCATCTCCGCGCAGCGCTCGGTCAGGATCGCGACCTGGTCGCCGCGTCCGACGCCGAGGCTCATCAGGCGGTGTGCCACCTGGTTGGCCCGCTCGTTCACCTGGCGGTACGTCCACCGCTCGTCCTGGAACAGCAGCGCCGGGGCGTCCGGGGCACGGCCGGCCTGCCGCTCGAACAGCTCGTGGATGCGGAGGTCGTCCGAGTACGGGGTGTCGGTGTCGTTCCACTCATGGACCAGCCGGGCGAACTCCTCCGGCGCGAGCAGGGCCAGCTCGCCGGTGCGGGCGTCGGGCCGGCCGGCCAGTTCGGCGAGGACGCGGCGCAGGTGCCCCGCGGTCCGTTCGACCGCGGCCGCCTCGAAGCGACGGGTGTCGTAGTGGAGGGTGAGCGCGAGGCGCTCCCCGGGGGTGGCCGTCAGGCTCAGGGGGTAGGCGGCGTGGCTCTCCTCCTGGACGCGGGTCATCCGCAGGGAGCCGTCGTGCCCGGCCCGCGCACCGGTCCCGGCCCCGTGCGCGGCGGTGGTCCCGTCCTCGACCAGGACGACACTGTCGAAGAGCGACTCCCCCGAGCCGATCCCGCTCCACTGCTGGACGCGGACCAGCGGGCTGTACTCGTGCTCCTGGATCCGCGCGTACGTCCGTTGCAGGTCCCGCATCCAGTCCGCCCAGCCCGCCGCGGGCGGTACGCGCACGCGCAGCGGGAGGGTGTTGTTGAGGAGCCCCACCATGTGCCGGGCGCCGGGCAGGTCCGCGGGACGGCCGGGGGTGGTCACGCCCATGACCACGTCGTCGGTGTTCCGGTAGCGGCTCAGGAGGAAGGCCCAGGCGCCCTGGACGAGCGTGGTGAGGGTCAGTTCGTGGTCCCGGCCGACGGCACGCAGGGCGGCGGTCTCGCGCTCGTCGAGGACCAGGGACACCTGCCCGTACCGGACCGTCGCCGGCCCGCCGGCCGCTTCGCCGGCGCCCTTTCCCCCGTCTCCGTCCACGGCTTGCCCGTCGGCCGGTGTCCGGGACTCGATGGGCAGGGGTTCGGCCGGCTGGACCGACCGCAGTTCGTCGCGCCAGAACGCCTCGGCGCGGGCCGGGTCCTGACGGTCCAGCCAGTCGGTGTACTCCTCGAACGGCGTCGCGGGCGGGAGGTCGTCGAGGGGTGCTCCCGAGAGCAGGGCCCCGTAGGTCCGCTCGACCTCCCGCAGGACCGTCGCCCGGCTGCGTCCGTCCATCAGCAGGTAGTGCAGGCTCCAGACGATCTGGTACCGCGCCTCCTCCAGACGGGCCACGTGGAGCCGCCACAACGGCGCCCGGTCCAGGGTGAACGCCCGCTCGTGGTCCTCCCGCAGCAGGGCGGCGCGCCGTTCGGCCCGCCGCTCCTCGTCGAGGCCGCGCCAGTCCTCGTGGACCAGGGGCACCTCCACGTCCTGGCGGACGGTCCGCCGCGGGGCCTCCCCCGCGGAGTCCGAGAAGCCCGTCCTCAGCGCCTCGTGGCGCTCCGTCACGCGCTCCCAGCTCCGGCGGAATGTGTCGGCATCGATTTCCTGCGCGACGTCGAGCACGACCTGCGCGTGGTAAAGGCCGGCTCCTTCTCCGTGGCGGGACTGGAACAGAATGCCCTGCTGAGTGGGCGACATCGGACGGGAAGCCCCGCCCCGCCGGCCCTCCGGGAAGACAGGGAGGTTTTCTGCCGAGTTACGAGAAGTACTCAAGACCGCAATCCCCTGAAGTCATGAACGATGATGTGCGCTTGTGACCTTGCCCGGGAAAAGGTGTGCACCAGGCGGGGCAGGCACCTGAATCCCCTTGTCCCGGAAGAGTCGTCGTCGACCGTTGCGGGGTTCGGGATCTATGGCGAAGTGACGTGCCGGTGAATTCGTACATCCGGGTCCGGAATCAGGCGGACCGACCCGCGCTCACCGACCGGAAGCGGTGTCCCGCCTGCCGGGGTCAGCACCTCGGAGCCCGCGCCAACACGCTCCGACCTGCCCGTTCGATCGAGTCGACCCGACGGCACCACCGACACCGGGAGCCGTCGACGGACTACGGAACGCAGATCGATGCATCATGCAACTTCGCATTCGAAGTTCCCCCGAACCTGAACGGTTGCCTCGGAATTCACAAGGAGTTCAGAAGGTGCCCGCGTGCCTCCGACCGGAGTCTGCGGCTACTCATACCTTCACCATCGATGAGCATGTTCGTCGACTCGAACAACGACTGTCAACAGATCAGATCCGCCCCGCCGGCCCACGACGGACCGGAATCTTCCGCCGAGTGCAGCCGCTGACCTGCATAAACTCCGGACATTGCGCGAACGGCCACGCCCACCGGCCCGAACCGGGCACCGCAGGACTAGGGGAATGTCCATTCATTGAAATCCCCTCAAGCTGTTCGGGTGCGTTGACGAGGTGTGGGGCAGCCATACTTGGGGCCGGCGATGTGCCGCCCTCCGGGTCCTCCCGGACCCCGGACCCCGGCCTCACGAGCACCTCACGCACAGCACCCCTACCAACGGGAGCTCAGCCCCATGGCCCTCGCACTCCTGAACGCCGTCCTGATCCTCAGTGTCCTGGCGGTCGTCCACCGGTACCTGTACCGGCGGCTCGTCAAGGACGTCTCGCCCGCCGGCAGCCGGTGGCGGCGCATCGGCACGGTGCTGGTGTGGCTGCTGTCGGCGGTCACCGTCTTCGTGCTGACGGCGGGTCCCGCCGAGCCGCCCTTCGAGGTCCGCCGCATCGGCGCCCGAGTGGCCGCCGTGTGGCCGACCTTGTTGCTGTACCTCACCGTCGCCCTGGTCCTGGGCGAGCTCGTCCGCCCACTCCTGCGCCGGGGCCTGACCCGCAGGGCCGGCGGGCCCCTGGACGCGGTTGCCCACGGCCCTTCCGGTACGTCCCCGGACGCGTCCGGCGCGGGGGCGGCCTCCGGCACGGACACGCACTCCGGTGCGGTGCCGGCCGTCGGCACCGGAACGGCGGCCGGCACCGGGGCGGCGGTCGGCGCGGGAACGGCGGCCGCCGCCGGAGACGATCCCGCCCGCAGGCTGTTCGTCGCCCGCACCGTCGCGATCGGCGCGACCGCCCTGGCCGCGGGGGGCACCGTCGTCGCCCGGGCGGGAGAGCCGACGGCGCAGGCTCCGGGGGCGGCGGGCGTCGAGGTCTCGATGCCCTTCACCGGCCGGTGGCGTGCCAGGAACAGTCCGGCCCGGCGGGTGCCGAGCCATGGCACCGACCTGCTCGGCGGCCGCTACGCCATCGACTTCATCGCCGTGGACGACCGGCACCGGGCGGCGGGCAGCCGCAGCTGGCGGACCTTCCTCGCCACCGAACCCCCGGAGCTCTTCCGCGGGTTCGGCCGGCCGATCCTGGCGCCGGTCAGCGGTACGGTCGTCGCCGCCCACGACTCCGAGCCCGACCACGAGGCGCGGCGGTCGCAGCTGGCGCTGGTGCCGTACATGCTGGGGCAGGGGGCACGGCTGCGGGAGGGCGTGCACGCCATCGCGGGGAACCACGTCATCATCGCGCTCTCGCCGAGCGGTCCGTACGTCGCCCTGGTCCACTTCAGGTCCGGCTCCGTCCGTGTCTCCGTCGGCGAGCGGGTGGTCGAGGGACTGCACATCGCGGACTGCGGCAACTCCGGGAACTCGACCCAGCCGCATGTGCACCTGCAGGCCATGGACAGCGCCGATCTCTCCGTCGCCCGGGGCGTGCCGATGCTGTTCCGTCCGTACCGGGAGTGGACCCGGGGGCCGGACGGCCGGGTCCGTGTCGTCGAGGGGAGCGCCCCGCAGGAGGAGGCCGTGGTGGAGCCCTTGCCGGGAACGGCGGGAACGGACCTCTGAGCGGGCCGGGCGGTCGGGACAGGGCGGGTCACGACGGTGGCGCTCCCGGGCGGGGTCCCCGCCCGGGAGCGTCACGTCGCCGTTCCTCCGTCCCGCTGCCGTGAGGGTGGCTCAGGGTCTGCGGGACATCATCCGGTAGGTGATGAGGAACCCGACGAGGGACCAGGCCGCCAGGACGGCGAAGGGAAGACCCGAGACGCCGTCCGGTGGGGTGGCGAGCGTGTCCCGGACGGCTTCGGCCATGTACTCGAACGGGAGCACCGCGTGCACGGACTCGAACCAGTCCGGCAGCCGGGAGGCCGGAAAGGTGATCGGCGAGAACATCAGGGCCACGAACACGACGAGTTGGGACATCATGCGGGCGAACTGCGGAGCCATCCCGTACCCGATGCCGTAGCCCAGGCCGATGGCGGTGAACGCGGTCAGGAGGACCGCGGGGAGCACCAGCGGGCTGATGTCGAGGGTCAGGTCGAACCGCAGCCCCGCGACCACGAGCGCGGCCACCATCCCGGGCAGGGCGGTGAGCAGGGCGATGGTGGCGTCCGAGGCGATGAGGGCACTTCGGGGCACCGGCAGTGAGCGGTTGAAGTCGAAGATGCCCTCCTGTTTGGAGGACGCGACCTCCTGCGGGCCGATCACCATGCCCACGGTGATGAGCCCCAGCACCGGGGCGCCCGTCGCCAGGTAGAGCGCGGTGGCGTCGTCCATCTCGGGTACCAGATAGGCGAATCCGACGATGATGCCGACCGCGAGGCAGGTCTGGATGATGAGGTTCAGGGGCAGGGTCGCGCGGCTCCGCAGCGCGGTCCAGCCGAGCAGCAGCCCGTAACTACGCAGCCAGTGAGCCATCGTCGCCCCCGTTCCCCGTACCGCCGTCCGTGCCGTTGTCCGTGCCGTTGTCCGTGCCGGAGGCGTCCTCGGCGCCGACGAGTTGCAGGTACACGTCCTCCAGGCCGACCGGTACCAGGGCGAACTCGTCGATGTGCCCCGCGTCGCGGAGTTCCTGCGCCCAGGCGAGCGCCGCCGGTGCCGCGCCGGAGGCGAGGGGCACCGCCAGCCGCCGGGAGCCGCACAGCGGCGGGCCCGCGACGGGGATGTGGGCCGGCAGGGGCGGCAGGTCGTCCGGGACGGCCGCCGTCAGTTCCAGTCTGAGGTCGCCGACCGCGCGGGCACGGAGCTGGGCGGCGGTGCCCTCCGCCATCACCTTCCCGGAGCCCATCACGACGATGCGGTCCACGCTCCGTTCGGCCTCGACCACGTTGTGGGTGACGAGGAGCACGGCGCAGCCCCGGTCGGCGAGTTCACGGATCTGCTGCCACAGCAGTCTGCGGCGTACGGGGTCCACGTCGTTGGTCGGTTCGTCGAGCATCGCGACGCGTCCGGGGTCGGCCGCGGCCATGCCGTACGCGGTCAGCCTGCGGACGCCGCCGGAGAGGCGTTCTCCGGTGGTGTCGGCCCAGGTGCCGAGGTCGAGTGCGTCGAGGAGTTCGGCGGCCCGCTCGGCGGCGGCCTGCTTGCTCATCCCACGGATCCGGGCCATCGTCCGGATGGCCTGCCGCGGGGTGACCCCGGCGAGCGGTGCGTGGGCCTGGGGCATGACGGAGACCATCCGGCGTGCCCTGGCGGGTTCCGCGACGGGGTCGCATCCGTCGACCCTGATGGTGCCGGAGGTGGGCACCACGAGCCCGGCCACCTGGTTGATCAGAGTCGTCTTGCCGGCTCCGTTGTGTCCCAGGAGGCCGACCACCTCACCGGCCTCGACGCGCAGACTGATGCCGTCGTTGGCGCGGGTGCCGTCCCGGTAGCGCTTCACGAGATCTTCGATGGTCAGCAATGTCCTGCCCGTTGTCTTGGAGGGGTGTGCGGAGGTCGGGGGCGCCGCGGGGGGAGCGCGCGGTGGCGAGGTCTCACCGGGGTACCCGGAGCAGCTTGTCGGGGGTGTCCTCGGTCGGCACGCCGGTGAGGGCGCCCCGTACGGCGGTGGCCTTCAGCACGGTGCCCACCACGCGCGGGGCGGCCCGCGGGTGCGTGCCGAGGAAGAGCGCGGCCGCGCCGGACACGTGCGCGGCGGCGACCGAGGTGCCGGACGCGGTGACGGTGCCGCCGCCCGGCCAGGTGGACGTGATGTCCACCCCGGGGGCGTAGAGGTCCAGTCCCTTGCCGTAGTTGCTGAACGGGGCGACCCGGTCGGCGCAGTCGGAGGCGCCGACGGTGAGGGCCTCGGTCACCCGGGCCGGCGAGGAGTGGGCGACGTCGTCGGTGCTGGCTCCGGCCGACATCGCGTAGGTGACGCCGGCGGCGAGGGAGTTGCGCACCGCTTCGTCGAGCACCTCGCTCGCGGGGGCGCCGATGACGAAGTTGGCGACCGACGGCCCGTCGGCGTGCTCGGTGACCCAGTCGATGCCGGCGACCACTCCGGCGAGGGAGCCGCCGCCCTGTGCGTCGAGCACCTTCACCGAGATGAGCTCGGCCCGCTTGGCGACGCCGTGCCCGGTGCCGCCGATGATCCCGGCCATGTGGGTGCCGTTGCCGTGCTCGTCGGCGCCGTCCCCGCCGAAGGCGTCGAAGCCGGGCCGGGCCCGGGGCGCCAGGTCGGGGTGGCCGTAGTCGATGCCGGTGTCGATCACGTAGACGTCGACGCCCCGGCCCGCGGAGCGCGGGTAGGTGTAGGAGCCGTCGAGGGGCAGCGCACGCTGGTCGATCCGGTCGAGTCCGCAGGACAGCGGCGACTCCTGCGTCACCCTGTGCGACCGACCGCGGTGCACCACGGTGTTCCGTTCCACCAGGCGGACGCCCGGGTCGCGGGCCAGTCGCTTCGCCTGCTCCGCGCTGCCTTCGACCAGCGCTCCGCGCAGCGCGTGGCCGTACGTGTCCCGGACCCGTACGCCGTACGTGCCGGCGAGGTCCGGCCGTGCTCCGTCCTCGAAGACGACGAGATAGCTCGCGTTCGCCGCGTTGCCGCCGTCCGCGGCGGCGACGGTACCGGAGTCCACCGCGTGTCCCGGGGCGGTCGTCGCGCCCACGCACATCAGAGTTCCCAGAGCCAGCGCGGTGGCGGATATTCGACGATGACGGGTGAACCGGGCTGATCGCACTTTTGTCCCCTCACAAGAGAATGCGTCGTCATGTGTTTTCTGCGGTGCGGCGGACAGCCGGCGGGTCGGCGGCACATGCCTGTATCACTGCGTGCCTGCATCCCTCGCGGTCGGCGTCGCCGACCACATTCCTCGAACCATCGCCCGACCGGTGGCCCGGAGGCCCATCACTGAAAGAACCCCCAGTTCTCACGGCACGGCCTTGCCGCACCCCTCCCCCGCCCGCGGAAAATCTCCGCACCCGGAAATTCATCTTTCCCGGACCGTGCGGACGCCCCGGATTCCCGCAGCCGCCGACCGGGACGTCACGCCCTCCTCCCACCGGCCGGCTTCGGACATTCCCCCCACTACAGGGACGATTCGGGGAGGGCGAGCCGGTAACCCCCGTCCTCGGCGGATTCGACCAGCCGGGAGGACGGCCCGAGGCGTTCCTGCAGGGAGGCGACGCGGTGCCGCAGCGTCGCCCGCAGCGACGCCCGGCGCGCCCGCAGGATGTCCTGGGCGATCTGGTCGGCGCACAGCTTCTCGCCCGGCCGCCGGGCCAGGGCGGCGAGGATGTCGAACTCGTCGTCGGGCAGTTCGGTCGGGGCGCCGTCGACCAGCACGGCCCGCTCCCGCAGGTCGACGCGCACCCGCCCGGCCAGCAGGAGATCACCCGGCGGCGGTTCCTCGAGGCACCCGCACCCGCACCCCGCGGTTCCGGGATCGGCGCCGGGGGGCGGGCCTGGGGCGGGGGCCGGGTCGGCGCCGGAGGGCGGGCCGGGGGCGGGGGCCGGGTCGGCGACGGGGGCCGGGGACGCGCCGGGGGCGGTCGGCCCGGTGAGCCGTCCTCGGCGCATCACCGCCCTGGTCCGGGCCAGCACTTCGGCCAGGTTGTAGGGCTTGACGAGATAGTCGTCCGCGCCCAGGTCGAGCGCTCGTACGCAGGAGAGATGGTCACCGCGCGCGGTGGTCACCAGGATCGGAACGGCGTCGGCGGCGCGCATCTCGGCGCACAGCTCGAAGCCGTCGCAGTCGGGGAGGGCCAGGTCGAGCAGTACGGCGTCGGGGCGGGCCCGGCCCAGGAGCCCGATCGCCTCCCTGCCGGTGGACGCGCACACGGCTTCCAGGCCGTGCTCGGCCAGAGCGCCCCGGAGAGCGGCCGACACCCGTTCGTTGGCCTCGACGACCAGCAGTTTCACATCGCCCTCGTAGCGCCGCGGTCATGACTACGCCGATCGGTCCCGAGGTCCGTGTCCGCGCCCTGGTCGTCGGAGCGGATGTAGCCGGGGAGCACCTTCGGGGGCCAGCTGCCGATGCCGAACATGCCCATGGAGTACGCCCTCGCCGCCAGCGCCGTCCGGTTGGGCACCTGGAACTGCCGCAGCAGCATGCCGACGTGGTACTCGATGCCCTGGCGGCTGAGGAACAGCTTGGCCGCCAGCCGCACCGTCGGGTCGCCCGCCGCCACGCCCTCCAGGACCTTCGCGCTGAGGGGGGCCAGTCGCCACTTCGAGCCGTCGACCGCCTCCTGGTCGCGGGGTGCCTCCTCCGGCGTGAACTGCACGACGATCATCTCGACCCGGCCGGCGCCGTCGGTCACCGGGAACGCGGTGAGCTTGCCGGAGACGGTGGTGCCGTGGACGCACAGGACGACGGAGTGGCCGACGAGGCGGGTCCGGTGCCCCTTGACGAGCCGGCCGAACTGGTACAGCACGTGCTGCCGCACACTCGGGTGCAGGAAATCCACGAATTCACGGCCCTGCAACCTGTCCGGGCGCCGGGCGCACCGGGGCATCTCGGGACTGTTGACGGAACGCACGCGCAGGTTCGGGTCAAGAATCGCGAGGGCGATTCCGGAGCGCTCGAAAAGTGAGAGGAACGCGTCACGGTACTTCTCGCTCCCGATTTCCGCGTCGAACAAAGGGGGGTCGATGTCGTACGGCACTTCGGTGGATCCTTGGCTTTTGTCGGGCAAGGCGGCATGCGGCTCCATCGCCCGAAGAAGCCCGTCCACCGTGCCGATCTCCGCGTGGGCCATGTAGGCCGTTCCCCTCCCGCTCCCGAATCTTTGACTGGCCGCGAGCCAGCGTACGGAGCGGGGACGACGGCACGCAACGAAATCCGGCCTCGGCCCGAAAGACTGTGGTCGCCCGATCACAGGTTCGGAGAGACCGTCGCCAGGGGATCCGGGTCACCACGGAAAGCGACCGTCGGCACCGGCCGGCAACCTCCTGTCGGCCGCGGATTTCCACTGTTTCCCCCTACATTTCCCGCCATCCGGGCGGACCGGCGACCGTTACCCGGCGGTAGCCCGTTCGGTGCACCGGACGGCGGACACGGGCTCACCTGCGGTGGGGCGGGTGACCCGGGGCATGGCGGCCAAAAGCCCTGCCACCTGGGGCAGGACGTACCGGACTTGACGCCGCGTCACGGGCCGGGGCGCCGCCGCGCGGGGTGCCCGCGGCCCGGTGGCCCGGGCACGACCGCCCGGATCCAGCCGCTCGGCGCACACGTCTCCCGCACCCGGCCGCCCGGGGCACGGCCACCCCGATCCGCTCACCCGGCGCACGGCCGGCCGGGTCCGGCCGTGCGCGGGACGGGGCGCCGGATCGTGGCCGTCCGGTTCACAGCCGGTCGGCCAGGACGCCCGAGCCGAAGGCCGACCGTCCGGCCATGCGGTGGACCGCCGGGATCAGGCCGGCCCTGCCGTCCACGTCCAGCCGGTGGTACAGCCGGGTCAGGATCTTCTCCACCGCCCGCCGGGTGACGCCGAGCGCCTCGGCGGTGTCCTGATTGGTGTGCCCCAGTGCCACCAGGGAGGCGACCCGGCGCTCGGTGTCGCTGAGCATCCCGGACGGCGGTGCTCCTCCGCACGGGCGCGCCTCGTGCGGGGACGGCGGTCGCGGCCCGGTCCAGCACCGCAGCACCGCCGCGCCCGTCGCCTCGGCGATCCGGTCCGCCTCGGCGAGGATCTCGGCGGAGCCCGGCCGGCCGGCCGCCCGCATCCGGTTGCCGTACGCCGTGAGCGACCGCCCCAGCTCCAGGCGGTTGGAACCCTCCCTGAGCACGGCGACGGACTCGGCGAGCAGCGAGAGGGCGTAGCGGCCGCGCACGACGGTGCCCCACATGCGCAGGATCCGGCCGAGCGCGCCCGGCGCGCCGAACCGTCGTGCCCGGTCGCAGGCGCGGGCGAGGAGTTCGAGCGCGGCCTCCGGCTCGCCCAGACGGAGCAGCAGGGGCACGCACCACAGATCCACCGGGAAGAGGGCGCGGTTGTGCCAGCCCGCCGCCTCGGCGCGATGGACGGCGCCCTGCAGATCGGCCACGAGGGCGGGCAGTTCGCGCTCCGCCGTCAGCGGGATCTGGAGCACCCGCAGGGCGAGCCCGCACACCGGCTCCCCCGCGCCCTGCCCCTGGGCCAGCCGGTCCCGCAGCCGCGCCGCCAGCCAGGCGTCGTCCGTCTCGACCGCCACGGACGTCAGTGCGAGCACCGTCAGCCAGTCGTGGTCCCCCAGCGAGTCGGGAGCGGCCGCGCACGCGTCCCGTGCGTCCGTCCAGGCGTCGGCGGGCCGGCCGGCGTGCACCGCGGTGAGGGCCCGCCAGCTGAGCACGGCCGTGCGCAGCCGCTGGTCGTCGCGCCGCCGTGCCGTCTCCAGCGCCATGTCCAGCCAGCTGTGTGCGGGTTCGCCCGTCTCCGAGACGGCCGCGCAGGCGATCGTCAGCGCGGCCGCGGTGTACTCCGAGGCGGCCGACGCCGGCTCGTGCTCCAGCAGCCACCGCGTGAGGCCGGCCACCTCGGTGGCGGGGAGCCTGCCGCCGAGGACGCCCGCGAAGACGAGGACCGCCACGAGTTCCCGCCGGGCCGCGGTACCGGGATCAGCACGGGGGCCGGGGACAGTACCGGCCCGCACCCCGACGCCGAGACCGCGCAGCCGCTCGACGGCGGCGGCCTGGGCACCCGGGTCGCCCAGCCGGGCCAGTCGCGCACGGGCCTCCAGCCGCAGCCCCGCCTCCGACGCGACCGGCACCGCCGCAGGCGCGGGAGCGACCGGAGCGGCAGGGGCGGAACAAGCGGCGGGGCCCGTGTGCGGCACGGTCCCCACCTCGTCGACGTGGACGTACCCGTCCCTCACGCTCCCGGCCGCCCCCGCCGCCTGCCCCAGCATCTCCGCCGCCGCGTGCGGGGCGGAGAGGAACAGGGTGAGCGGCACGCAGGCCACGACCGCGGCGCGTTCCCGGACCGCACCCAGCAGGGGCAGTGCCTGGCCGACATGACGCAGCATCGCGGCGGTGTCGGCACCCTGCTCCACGTCGGCGAGGGCGGTCAGCAGGTCGCCGCGCTGCGGGCTGTCGGGCGGGAACTCCCGCAGGGCCCGGCGCAGACAGCGGATCGCGAGTGCGTCGTCCCCGCCACGCCACACCTCACAGGCGGTCTCCCTCATCACGCGTGCGGCCCCGGTCCAGTCACCGGGGCCCACCTCCAGGAAATGAGGGACGACCTGTTCGGCCGGGGCACCGGCTTCGTGGAGCAGTTCGGCCGCCCGGCGGTGCAGCCGCTCACGGTCGGCGAGGGAGAGTCCGTCCTCGGCGATCTCCCGCACGCAGTCCCACAGCACGGGTGGCGTCCAGCGGTCGGCGGCCCAGCCGAGCCGGACCAGCGCACGGGCGGCGGCGATCCCTTCGACCGGGTCGAGATCCGCGAGCCGGGCGAGGACATGGGTCTCGCTCTCCCCGCCGAGAATCGCCGCGCAGCCCGCGAGCCGGCCGACGGACTCCGGGTGCCCGGTCAGCGCCGCGGCCACCCGGGTCCGCAGACTCCAGGGCGCGGGGCGGGCACGGGCGACGTCGAGCAGCCGGGTGGGGGTGCCGTGGTCCGTGCCCTCCAGGCGGTCCAGCAGGGAGGTGATCAGTGCCGGACTGCCGCCCGTCGCGCGCGTCCAGGCGTGGACCTGGTCGTCGGCGAGGGCGAGGCCGCGCCCCTCGAGCAGGGCGCGTACTCCTTCCGTGCCGAGCGGCCCCACCCGGATCACCCGGTGCGCGGCCGCCAGGACGTCCTGCACATGCGGCAGTTCGGTGGCCGACTCGCCCTCGCACACGGCGACCGCGAGGAACAGCGGGGCCCGCTCCGGGGCGGTGAGCAGCCGGGTCAGTGCGGTCAGGGAGGGCGCGTCGGCCAGGTGCAGATCGTCGACCAGGAGCGCCACCGGGCCGGTGGCGTCCGGGAGGGCCGGACCGGGTGCCAGGGGCAGTCCCTGTTCCAGCCGGCTGCCACGGGCCCGGCGTACGGCGAACCCGTGCCGCTCCGCCTGGTCCGCGACCGTCTCGAGGAAGGCCGAACGCCCCATGCCCGGAGTTCCGGTGACCGCCACGAGCACGGTGCCACCGGTCCACACGGTGTTCATCGCGTGTTGGATCGGGGCGAGGTCCTGTGTCCGCTCCAGCAGCTGCACGGGGCCTCCATTCACCGGCGGAGTCGATCAAGTATGGGCCATTCCGGGGTAGTTGGCCCGGCGAGTCGCCTGGACAAGAAGGCACCGCACCGTCAACAAAAGATCACAGCACTGTCATATCGTAATGATTATGAGTTCGAGACGATCACAGCCCGTGCCTCTCCTCCCCTCGTTCTCTGTCTCCCGCTCCCTCACCCCCGGAGCGGGATCCGCCGCCGTCCCGGCCCCGCGGCGCGCGCCCTCCGCCTGCCCGGTCCGCGGGGAGATTCCCGGAGCCCACTGCCTGGTGATGCTCGGCCCCCACGACCGTGCTCCGGTGGACACGATCGCACGTCACGTCAGTGACAAGTGCGGCCGCGCGGCGAGCGTGCGGCGCGTCCACTGCCGGCGGGAAGCCGCCGGCACGGAGCACGCCGTGCTGCGCCGACTGCTCGGAACCTCCATGCCGGCGCACCAAGTCCGTTACGCGACACACTCGTTGGTCCGCGGGCTGCTGGCGCACGGGCCGGTCGTCCTCTCCATCGGTGACGCGCAGTGGTGCGACGAGGGCACGCTCCGTTTCATCGACCACCTGATCCGCGCCACCTCCCGGGGCGGGGCGGCACAGTCGCTGACCGTCCTGCTGCACCTGCCTCCCGGTCTGCCGGGGCCCGCCACGGCCGCGCTCCACGAGCTGGCGACGCGGGACTACTGCACCGTGGTCGACACCGCCGGTCTCTGGCCCGCCGACGCCGCCCGGCCGACGCCCCGGAGCGCGGACGAACTGGCTCAAAACGAGCCGAGGTTGCTCCGGGTCGCTCAGGCGGCTGCGCTCCTGCGCAGCACCGACCCGGACCTCGTCGGCGCCCTGGCCGGGTTCCCTTCCAAGGTGACCGCCCGGTTTCTGGCGGACGCCGAGGCCCGCGGTCTGCTCTTCGGGCGGACCCGGGACCACGGCGCCCCCGCGCTGCTGGACGCCCTGCCCGAGGCCACGCGGGAGCGGATGCGCGCCCAGGCCGCCGAGATCCTCAACGACGCGGCAGAGCCGGCCGAGCGGGTGGCCGACCTGCTGCTCGGACTGACCACGCTGGACCGCTCCTGGATGCGGGCCGTCCTCAAGGAGGCGGCGGCCGCCGCCCGGCACGACCGCCCGGCCGCCGCGGTGGCCTGCCTGGAACGGCTGCACGCCGCCGACCCCGACGACGTCACCGTCCGCATGGACCTCGCCGCCGTCCTGGTCGACATCGACCCCGCGGCCGCCCGCGAGCACCTCACCGGGGCGCTGTCCCGCACGGACGATCCGCTGGTCCGGTCCCACGCCGCCGGCCTGCTCCTGCTCACCTCCCTGATGGTGCACGGCTCCCCCGACGGGCCCGAGGCACTCGACGCGCTGGTGCGCGAGCTGGGTCCCGGCCGCCCCGGCGGTGCGCCGACTCCAGCCGCTCCTGCCGCTCCTGCAGCTCCAGCCGCGCCCGCCACCCCCACGATCCCCACGGCCCCTGCGACAGCCGTAGTGCCCGTGGCCCCCGTGCCTCCGGTCTTCACCGGCCACCCGGCCGAGCACGTCGTCCTCGCCGCCCGCGCGCTGCGTACCGCGCTGACCGCCACCGGACGGGAGACGGCACTCTCCGGCGCCCGTCAGGTCCTCTGGTCCGAGCGGCCGCCCAGCGCGTGGGCCAGGGTCGCCGCCGCGCAGGTCCTCGCGCTGGCCGACGACACCGCGACCGCACTCGACCAGTTGCAACGGACCGTCGCCGACAGCGCCGAGCGCGAGGAGGTGTGGGCCGAGGGCCACGCCTCCTCCGCGCGCGCCCTCGTACTGATCGAGTCGGGCCAGGCGTCCGAGGCCGCCGCGGCGGCGCTGGCCGCTTCCCGCATCTCCGAGGGGGAGGGCGCGGCGGGAAAAAGCCGGCTGGCCTCGATCGCCCTCGCGCTCGCCCTCGTCGCCCGGGCCGACCTCGACCGGGCACAGCAGGTACTGCTCCGGCTCGACAGCCACCGGCTCGACGACTGTGTCTGGGAGTACCACCACCGCCTGACGGCCCTGGCCCTCGTCGAACGCGACCGCGGCCGGCCCGAGCAGGCCCTGAGCCTGCTGGAGCGGTGCGGGGCGAGCCTCGCCGCCGCCGGTGTGCACAGCCCGGTGTTCACCACCTGGTGGGTGCACAGTACGGACCTGCTGATGCGGCTGGGCCGGACGGGCGCCGCCGCGGAGCGGGCCGAGTTCGGCCGGCAGCTGGCCGGGCGATGGCCGACGGCCCGCAGCACGGGGCTGAGTCTGCTGGCCCGGGGCATGGCGGCAGCCGGTCCCGCCGACCGCGTCGAACTGCTCACCGAGAGCGTGCGCGTACTCGCCGACAGCTCCGACCGGCACTTCCACGCACTCGCCGAACTCCGCCTCGGCAGGACCCTGTTGCACCAGTCCGACATCGGAGGAGCACGCCCCCGGCTGCGCGCGGCACTGGCCACCGCCGTGCGCTGCGGCCTGACCGCCGTGGCCGAACAGGCACGGTGCGCCCTGCGCTCGGCGGAGGGCCGGGACCGGTCCGCTCCGGCGGTTCTCAGCCACGCCGAACGCCCCGTGGCGGAGCTGGCGGCGGCCGGGAAGTCGAACCGGGCCATCGCGGACGCCCTGTGCCTGACCGTACGGACGGTCGAGTACCACCTGACGAACGTCTACCGGAAGCTCGACGTCCCCGGACGGACCGGCCTCGCGAAGCGGTTCCCGCCGCAGGAGCCGCACTCCTCCTCCCCCTCCGCGCGAGCACTCGGCGAACTGCGTTGAGCGGGCCGCGGCAGGGCGAGGGAGCACGCGACGCGCGGGACGGACCGGGCGGACCGGGCGGACCGGGCGGGCTTCTGGAACGGTCCGAGGAACTGGCGACGCTGAAGCACGCCGTGCGCGAGGTCGCGAACGGCGGGACGGCGACCGTCGTCGTCCGCGGGCGACCGGGCACCGGGCGCAGCGCGGTGCTCGCCGAGGCCGCCGTCCTGGCCCGGCAGGCCGGCCTGCGCGTCGTCACCGGGCCCGCCCGCCCGGCCGACGGCGGCACCCGAACGCCCGCCCAGGAGAGACCCGCTGCCCCCGGGACCCCGTGGGCGGTCCTCGTCGACGGCCTCTGTGGCACGCCCGGACCGGCGACGGAGTGGGCGGAGCCGTCCGGCAGCGGTCCGGGGCACCGGCGGCCGGCGCTGCGGGTGGTGGTGGCCGAAGGCGTCGGCGGCACCGAGGACCCGACCCCGGCGCCCCGCACCACGGGTTCCCGCCCCGCTCCCGGCCTCCGGTACGAGCTGACGCTGCACCCGCTCGGCGAACAAGCCGTACGAACCCTGCTCGTCAGGGCATACGGCGAGGACGCGGCCGTCCCCCTCCTCGCTCCCGCGGTCGCCGCGACGGCCGGCAACCCGGCGCTGCTCTGCGCCACGCTCCGGCGGTGGCCCGGCCCCCCTCCCGATGCCGACGAATTCACCGCGCTGGCCGACCAGATGGGCAGGCACCAGCTGAGGACCCTACTGGCGCGGGTGTCCGCACCGGCGGTCGCGCTCGTCGGGGCGAGCGCGGTGGCGGCGGGCCGCTTCTCCTTCGCCCAGGTATGCGAACTGGCCGGGATCGCCGTACCGGAAGCCGAGGAGGCCCGTACGGAGCTTGCCACCACCGGCCTGCTGGACTCCCTCGTACGGCCCCGGGTCTACGACCCCCTGGTGGCCGACCGGGCGCTCGGCCTCCTGAGCGACGACCGGCGGCGCGAACTCCACGAGCGTGCCGTGCGGTTGGCGCAGCAAGAGGGACTTCCACCGCCCGTACTCGGCCGCCTGGCGGCGCAGACCCTGCTGGACGAGCCCTGGGTTCCCGGTGCCCTGTACGCGGCGGGCCTGGACGCCCGCCGCTGTGGCGACGACGCCGAGGCGCTGGTGTTCCTGGAACGGGCCCTGGACCGCGGAGCCGCCGGCGGGCTGCGTACGGACGTGCTCCTGGAACTGGCGACGGCCCAGTCGTCACTGCGCCCGGCGGCGGCCGAGCGCGGATTCCGGCGGATCCTGGCGGAGCCCTACACCCAGAACCGTTCCGGGGCACGGCTGTTCGCCGCCGACCTGCTCACCTTGCGGGCCGGGGGCGACGCGGCGGCCGCCCTCGGCACGGCGGCGCGGGCGACGGCGGCCGAGGCGGATCGACGCACCCTGCTCGCCCTGCTCCACCTGGCCGTGGAGACCTCTCCGGCCGGAACGGCCGGGACGGCACCGGCGACGGACGCCGTGACGCCGGACAGTTCGGCACTTCCCGTCCCGGCAGTGGAGTTCGACGCGGCCGAGGCCGCCGCCGAGGCCTGGCGGTACTGCCTGGCCGGGCGGGAGATCGGTAGGGCCCGCAGCCTGGCCGTGGCCGTGTTCACCCGGGCGGGAGACGGGCTGTTCACTCCCCGGTTGTTCGCCGCGCGCGTGCTCGCCGTCACCGAGGACACGGCTCTCGCCCGGTCCGGGCTGCAACGGATCGCGGCCGAGTCAAGACGCCGGAAGGTGAGTCAGGTGACCGGGCACGCCCTCCTGGGGTTGGCCGAACTGGCTCTGCGTACAGGCGAGTTGGAACAAGCCAGGGAACGACTGGCCGAGGCGGTCGACGAGGTGCCCAAGCACCACTGGCACCCACGGGCGCTGCCGAGGCTGACCGCGCTGGAAGCGCTCGTCGCCCTGGAGTCCGGGCGGACGGACCTGGCGGAGTCGATCCTGGAGGGACCCGACGGGGCAGAAGACCCGTCGGACCGGCACGAACACGGCCTGGGCCGTCCCCACTTGCTGTTCGCCCGGGGCGTCCTCGGGCTCCGCACCGGCCGGACCGCCGAGGCGAGGGCCCAACTGCGCGAGTGCGGCCGGATGCTGCTGCCCCTCGGCTGTGTGAACCCCGCCGTCGTCCCCTGGCGTTCGCACCTCGCCATGGCGGAGGCCGCCTGCGAGGCACCGCAGACGGCGGCCCGTCTGGTGGTGGAGAGCCTCGCGGCGGCCCGGGCCTGGGGCGCGCCGGGCGCGGTCGGTGCCGTGCATCTCTGGGCGGGTCCGGCACTCACCGACCGGACGGCGCTGGGGCATCTGCGGACCGCGGTACGTCTGCTCGCCGGTCTGCCGACCCGGAGGCTGTACGCGCGGGCGATGGTCGAACTGGCCTCGGCCCTGCTGGACACCGGCCGGTCGGCGGAGGTGCGGGGCCTGCTCGACGAGGCGGTCAGGCGGGGCCGGCCCTTCCCGCTCCCCGAGGAGGTCGCCGCCCGGCTGGCCGCTCGGCCCCGCTCGAACCGGGCCCGGCTGAGTCCGGCCCAGCTCAGGGTCGCGCTCCTGGCCGCGGAGGGCCGCTCGAACACGGCGATCTCCAAGGAACTCTCGGTCGGTCTGCGCACGGTCGAACTCCATCTGACCCGCACCTACCGCATCCTGGGCATCAACGGCAGAACCGACCTGGCAACGGTCCTGGGCCACCCACGACCCACCGAAGCGGGAAGGCCCTAGGCGCGCAGCGCCTCCCCCGGCCCCAGGCCCGTGCCCCTGCCCCTGCCCGTACCCGCGCTCCTCCCCGTCCCCGGGTCCGCGCCCACGAGCCCTTCGCGCAGGGCGACCGCGGCGGCCTGGGTGCGGTTGGGGCAGTCCAGTTTGGCCAGCACGAGCGCGACGGTGCGCTTGGCGGCATGCTCCGACAGCTCGAGTGCCTGTCCGATCTGCCGGTTGCTCAGCCCTTCGACCAGCAGTTCGAGCGCCCGTCTCTCGCGGTCGGTGAGCTGCCCCATCGGCGACCGGGTCCGCGGTACGCCGTTGCCCGGGCCGGTCGGGCGCGGCACCGGCTGCGGTCCGGTGAGCTGTGGCGTCGGCCGCTCGCCGTCGGCGAGCATCCGCAGGGCGTCGTCCAGTCCCTCGCTGGTCAGGGCGTCCTGGTCCAGGATTCCGTCGCAGGGGACGGCCCCGCCGGACGCGATGCGCCGCACCTCGGCACCGGGCAGCACCAGCAGCACCCGGACCCCGTTGCGGCGGACGACGTGCGCCAGTTCGGCGGCCCACGCGTCCTCGCCCTCCCCGGCGCCGTTCACGCACCACAGCACCAGCACGTCGCAGGAGAGGATCAGCAACTGGACGGCGTCCTGGGGCGACCCCGTCGTGAACTCGTCGGGCCGGAAGACGGTGGTCTGCTTCACCAGACCCGCTTCCTTCAGCATGGCGGTGAGCCCACCGCGGGCGACAGCGCCCCGGGCCACGACCGCGACCCTGACCGGTCCCGCGTTCATCCAGCGCCCCCTGTCCCTCCGTCGACCGGCTTCCCCGCCGAGCCGCCGTCGCACAATCCCAGCGATTATGTCCCGCCAGGGTGCGGTTTTACGCCAGTGGACGGTTGCATTCGCTCGACGATCCCGTCACCACTCCGCGACATACCGCCACCCCAACCCCCACCCCGAGCCCACACCCGACACCCTCCCCCCACAAGATCTCGGCCACCCGGGCAGCGGGCACCGCCGCCCGACCACCCACGGGTACCCAGAACCCACCCGGTCCCACGCCACGGGACACGGGCCCGCTGCCCGCTGCCCGCTGCCCGCCCGAGTCACCCGTAGGCGTACCGCTCCCCCTTCCCCTCACCCACCGTCACGGCCGCGTCTGCCGTGAGACGCCCCGCGAAACGACGCGTGGACGGAGAGGCGCGGCCTCCGGCCGGAATTCCTTACGGACGAAGCGTGTCAAAAATGGATGAAAGGTCACTCGGGGCGGGACGGACGGTCACGTGGGATGCCCGGTGTACGACTTCCGGCAGGCGCCGGGGCGTCCGGGGCACGGGACCTCACGCAGGACATCCGATGAGGAGAAGTCGCCGATGAGTGAGTCCGTACACACCGGAACCAGGGACACGGGAGAAAAGGTCAGGACAGAGGCCTCCGCGACGGCCGGTCAGGCAAAACAGGCCGCGGGCCAGGTCGCGGACACCGCGGCGGCGCAGGCCCGGACCGTGGCGGGCGAGGCCCGGCAGCAGGCCGGGACCGCCGTCCACGACCTGCGGGGCCGGGCGATGGAGGAGGCCGAGGGGCAGACCAGGCGCGCGGCCGAAGCACTGCGGGGGTGGGCGAGCGACCTCGCCGACCTCGCCGACCACGCCCAGAGCGACTCCGCCGCCCGCGGTTTCGCGGCCCAGGCGGCCGACCGGGGCCGCCGTGCCGCCGACTACCTGGAGGAGCAGGGCGCCGAAGGTCTCGTCTCCGACCTCCAGAGCTTCGCCCGCCGGCGCCCCGGGGCCTTCCTCGGCGGCGCGCTGCTGGCCGGACTGGCCGTCGGGCGGCTGGCGAAGGCGTCGGGCACCGCCTCCCAGACCCCGTCGCGGTCCGACGGGTCCGGGCAGGCGCAGACCTCCGGGTCGCAGGGGTGGGACGGGCTGGGCACGCCCCCCACCCAGCCTCTGCCCCCCACCCAGCCGCTGCCCCCCGGCCCCCCTCCGGCCGGTCCCCCACCGGCCGCGGGGGCGCCGCCGGCCGGCGCGCCGGGCCGCGCGCACCCGGAGGTGTGAGATGTCCTCCATGTCACCCGTGCCCGGCTCGACCGAGCCACAGGGCCAGGAGCAGTCCGTGGGCGAGCTCCTCTCCGGCGTGACCGCCGACCTCCAGACCCTCTTCCGGCAGGAGGTCGAGCTGGCGAAGGCCGAGATCAAGGAGGAGGGGACCAGGGCGGGCAAGGCCGCCGGGATGTACGGCGGTGCCGGCTTCGCCGGTTACCTGGTGCTGCTGTTCCTGTCGCTGGCCGCCGTACTGGGGCTGGCCAATGTGATGGACGGGGGCTGGGCCGCACTGATCGTCGCCGCGGTGTGGGCCGTCGTCGCGGCCGTGCTGTACCAGAAGGGCCGCGCACGGATGCGGGCCGTCTCCCCGAAGCCCGAGCAGACCGTCGAGACCATGAAGGAGAACGCGGAATGGGCACGTCACCCGACCAGGTGAGGGCCGAGATAGAGGCCACTCGCGAACAACTCTCCACGAACGTGGACCAGCTCGCCGAGCGGACCAGTCCCGGCCGGGTGGTGCGCCGCCGCGCGGACCGGATGCGCGACAGGGTGTCGGGCGTCCGCGACCGGGTCATGGGCACCGCGTCGCAGTCCGCGCACGGCGTGACGAGCACCGCGCAGTCGGCGGCCGGCTCGGTGCAGGAGGGCGCAGGGAAGGCGTCCGATGCGGCTCGCGCCGCGGCCGGCCAGGCGGAGGACGCCGTGCAGCAGGCGCCCGACATGGCCCGTCGGCAGACCCGGGGCAACCCGCTGGCCGCCGGTCTGGTCGCCTTCGGCGTCGGTCTGCTGGCGTCCTCGGTGGTGCCCGCGTCCCGGACCGAGCAGCAGAAGGCCACCGAGCTGATGGAGCGCGGTGGCGAGGCCCTGCAGCCGGTCAAGGAGGCCGCCGCGGAGTCCGCGCAGCACCTCAAGGAAGGCGCCCGGGAGGTGACGCAGAGCGCGGCCGCGGAGGTGAAGGACACCGCGGCGCAGGCCGCACGCACCACCCAGGACGAGGCACGCGGCCGGACCGGCGAGGTCACCGAGCAGGCACGTGACTCCGGCCGGCACCTCAAGGGGTAGGACCGGCAACGCTCCGGTCCCGGCCTCTCCCGGGGCCGGCCCCACCGGAGACCGGAGGGAGCCCTGTTCCGCGGACCGTGTACGGGCCGGGGGCGGGGCTCCCTCCGCGCGTTACAGCACCGGCAGGTTCTTGCGCAGTTCGAAGGCCGTGACCTCGGAGCGGTACTCCTCCCACTCCTGGCGCTTGTTGCGCAGGAAGAAGTCGAAGACGTGTTCGCCGAGGGTCTCGGCGACCAGGTCGCTGCGTTCCATCAGGGTGAGGGACTCGCCGAGGTTCTGCGGGAGGGGTTCGATGCCGAGGGCGCGGCGTTCGGCGTCGGAGAGGGCCCAGACGTCGTCCTCGGCGCCGGGCGGGAGTTCGTAGCCCTCCTCCACGCCCTTCAGGCCGGCGGCCAGGAGGAGCGCGTACGTCAGGTACGGGTTGGCGCCGGAGTCGATCGAGCGGACCTCGACGCGGGCCGAGCCGGTCTTGCCGGGCTTGTACATCGGGACGCGGACCAGGGCCGAGCGGTTGTTGTGGCCCCAGC
Organism: Streptomyces sp. NPDC058632; assembly: GCF_042717095.1. Classification (NCBI taxonomy): domain Bacteria; kingdom Bacillati; phylum Actinomycetota; class Actinomycetes; order Kitasatosporales; family Streptomycetaceae; genus Streptomyces; species Streptomyces sp. NPDC058632. The sequence goes on from NZ_JBHXQZ010000045.1 coordinate 27,343, forward strand.
AGATGTACGAGGGGGCCTCGCCGCCGGCGCCGGCGGTGCGCTCGGAGCCGCCCCAGATGCGCTTGTACGAGTTGACCCACTGGTTGGTGACCGCGGAGACCTCCGCCGCGTGCCGCAGCAGGCCCGCGATGAAGGAGCGGCCGACCTTGGAGAGCTGGTACTCCGCGCCCGACTCGTAGAACGCGTTGCGGTCGCCCTCGAAGAGGGACAGGTGCGTGTGCATGCCGCTGCCCGGGTACTCCGAGAACGGCTTCGGCATGAACGTGGCCTGCACGCCCTGCTCCAGCGCCACCTGCTTCATGACCAGACGGAACGTCATGATGTTGTCGGCCGTGGACAGCGCGTCCGCGTAGCGGAGGTCGATCTCCTGCTGGCCGGGGGCGCCCTCGTGGTGGGAGAACTCCACCGAGATGCCCATCGACTCCAGCATGGTGATCGCCTGCCGGCGGAAGTCCATGCCCACGTTGTGCGGGGTGTGGTCGAAGTAGCCGGAGCTGTCCGCCGGGGTCGGGCGGCTGCCGTCGACCGGCTTGTCCTTCAGCAGGAAGAACTCGATCTCCGGGTGGGTGTAGAAGGTGAAACCCTGGTCGGAGGCGCGGGCCAGCGCACGCTTGAGGACGTAGCGCGGGTCGGCGAAGGACGGGGAGCCGTCCGGCATCAGGATGTCGCAGAACATGCGGGCCGTGCCGGGGGCCTCGGCGCGCCACGGCAGGACCTGGAACGTCGACGGGTCCGGCTTGGCGATCATGTCGGACTCGTACACCCGGGCGAAGCCCTCGATGGCGGAGCCGTCGAAGCCGATGCCCTCGTCGAACGCCTGCTCCAGTTCGGCCGGGGCCACGGCCACGGACTTCAGGAAGCCCAGTACGTCCGTGAACCACAGCCGTACGAACCGGATGTCGCGCTCCTCCAACGTCCGGAGCACGAACTCCTGCTGCTTGTCCATCTTCCGCTTCCCCATCCTTGCCGTTCAGGCCGCCAGTCTCTCCCGCGCCGGGTGGCCTCCTCGGGCGGCGGTCGGGCACTTCGGCCATCCCACCACATCCGGGTTTCGCGCGTGTTGCCGACCTTGATCGTCCCACGGGCTTCCACAGCGGCGCGAAGGGCCTGTCCGCGCCAGGCGCATCACCCTGCGGCCCATCCTGCCCGCTCGGGCCGGGGTTCGTCACGGAGGGGCCCGTATGCGATCCGGCCCGCCCCGGCGGCCCTGAACCCACCCTCCTTTAATTGGTATTTCAGATGCAAGTTTTAATGGGCGGTGCAGGCAGTCGAGAAGACAGTCGAGAACGAGGAGACCCCATGCTGTCCGAGCAGTCCGCCGCCACCGTCCGCGCCACGCTTCCCGCCGTGGGCGGGGCCCTCGGTGAGATAACCGAGCGGTTCTACGCCGGGATGTTCGAGGCCCGCCCCGAGCTGCTGCGCGGCCTGTTCAACCGCGGCAACCAGGCCGCCGGAACCCAGCGCGAGGCCCTCGCCGGGTCCATCGCGGCGTTCGCCGCGCACCTGCTGGCACACCCCGACACCCGGCCCGACGCGATGCTGGGGCGCATCGCGCACAAGCACGCCTCGCTCGGCATCGCCCCGGAGCAGTACGCGATCGTCCACGAGCACCTGTTCGCCGCGATCGCAAAGGTCCTGGGCGAGGCCGTCACGCCCGAGGTCGCGGCCGCCTGGGAGGAGGTCTACTGGCTGATGGCCAACGCCCTCATCGCCGTCGAGAAGCGGCTCCACGAGGAGCGGGGCGGGCCCGGCTGGCGGGAGTGGGAGGTCGTCGGGCGGGTCGCCGAGACCGCCGATGTCGTGTCGTTCCGGCTGCGTCCGGCCGACGGCGGGCCGGTGCGGGACTTCCGCCCGGGCCAGTACGTCTCCGTGCGCGTCACCCTCGACGACGGCGCCCGGCAGATCCGCCAGTACAGCCTCTCCGGCGCACCCGGCCCCGGTGAGCGGCAGTTCAGCGTCAAGCGCGTGCACGACGACGCGGCGCCCGAGGGCGAGGTCTCCGGCCACCTGCACGCGCGCGTGCGGGTCGGGGACGTCGTGGAACTGTCCGAGGCGTACGGCGATCTCGTCCTCGACACCGAACCCGCCGCCCCCCTGCTGCTCGCCTCCGCCGGCATCGGCGTGACCCCGATGACCGCGATGCTGGCCCATCTCGCCGACCACGGCCACGACGCCCCGGTCACCGTCGTGCACGGTGACCGCTCCCCCGCCGACCACGCCCTGCGCGCCGACCACGAGGCGTACGCGGCGAAGCTGCCGGAGGCGGCGGTGCACCTCTGGTACGAGCAGGACGCCCCGGCCGGCGCCTCCACCGGCTACGTCGACCTCACCGGCGTACCGGTCGCGGCGGGTACGCGGGCGTACCTGTGCGGTCCGCTGCCGTTCATGCGGACGGTGCGGGAGCAGCTGATCGGCAAGGGCGTCGCGCCGGCCGACATCCACTACGAGGTGTTCGGCCCGGACCTCTGGCTGGCCAAGCAGGGCTGAGCGCGCCCCGCACGGCCGCGGGCCGGGCCCTGGGGCCGAGGGGTGCGGGAGATCTCCAGCAGCAGCGGGCCCGTCGGGCTCGCGGCGAGGTCCGACACGGTGAGCGGGTCCAGCGAGGCGAAGAACGCCTCCTGGGCCCGCCGCAGTGCGCCGCGCAGCCGGCAGGCGGACCGGAGCGGGCAGGGCGTGCCCGTGCCGGACGCGGACGCGCCCTCGCAGTCGACGACGTCGCTCTCGCCCTCGAAGGCCCGCACCAGGGCGCCGACCGAGGCGGTACGGCCCCGCTCGGTGAGGGTGAGGCCGCCGCCCCGGCCGCGCCGGGCGGTGAGCAGGTCCCTGTGCCGGAGTTCGGCGACGACCTTCGCGGCATGGGTGTACGGCACGCCCATGGCCTCGGCGACATCACGCGTCGTCGGGTGGGAGTCCTCCGCGGCCACGGCGAGGCGCATCAGGACCCGCAGGGCCAGGTCGGTGGAGCGCAGCAGCCTCATACCGGGGAGCGTAGGTAATCCGCATCACGCGTTCAAATTATCTGCCGTAAGCCGTAAGCCGTAAGCCGTCACGTGCGGCGGCCCGGCGGCCCGGCCCAGGGTGATCCACGGCTCACCGCCCGCCCGCCCCACCCATAGTGTCGAATTGACGATTACACTGGGCCGCGTGCCTCAACTTCGTCTCGCTCTGAATCAGATCGACTCGCGTGTCGGCGACCTCGCCGGCAACGCCGACACGATCCTCCGCCGGACCCGGCACTGTGCCGAGCAGGGAGCCCACCTCGTGGCGTTCCCGGAGATGGCTCTGACCGGGTATCCCGTCGAGGACCTCGCGCTGAGGTCGTCCTTCGTGGAGGCCTCCCGCGAGGCCCTGCGCTCCCTCGCCGCCCGGCTCGCCGAGGAGGGCCTCGGGGAGCTGCCCGTGCTCGTCGGCTACCTCGACCGCAGCGCCGCCGCCCAGCCGAAGTACGGCCAGCCGGCCGGCGCGCCGCGCAATGCCGCGGCCGTGCTGTACGGCGGCGAGGTCGTGCTGAGCTTCGCCAAGCACCATCTGCCGAACTACGGGGTCTTCGACGAGTTCCGGTACTTCGTGCCGGGCGAGACCCTGCCCGTCCTGCGGCTGCACGGCGTGGACGTCGCCCTCGCCATCTGCGAGGACCTGTGGCAGGACGGCGGCCGGGTCCCGGCCGCGCGGTCGGCGAAGGCCGGACTGCTGCTCTCCGTCAACGCCTCGCCGTACGAGCGGGAAAAGGACGACACCCGGCTCGAACTGGTCCGCAGGCGGGCCCGGGAGGCCGGCTGCACGACCGCGTACCTCGCGATGACCGGCGGTCAGGACGACCTGGTCTTCGACGGGGACTCGATCGTCGTCGGCCGTGACGGCGACGTCGTGGCGCGCGCGCCGCAGTTCACCGAGGAGTGCGTGGTGCTCGACCTCGACCTCCCTCAGGCCGCCGCGGACGCGCCGCCGGCCGGCGAGGTCGTCGACGACGGGCTGCGGATCGACCGCGTCGTCCTGTCCGGGGCAGCGCTGCCCGCGTACGCGCCCGAGCGGCACGGGTCGTCCGCGCAGCCGCTCGACGACGACGAGGAGGTGTACGCGGCGCTGGTCGTGGGGCTGCGGGCGTACGTCGTGAAGAACGGCTTCGAGTCGGTGCTGATCGGCCTGTCCGGCGGGATCGACTCGGCGCTCGTCGCCGCGATCGCCTGCGACGCGGTGGGCGCGGAGAACGTCCACGGCGTGTCCATGCCGTCGAAGTACTCCTCGGACCACTCCCGGGGCGACGCGGCGGAGCTGGCGCGGCGGACCGGGCTGAACTTCCGGACCGTCTCCATCGAGCCGATGTTCGACGCGTACATGGGGGCGTTGGGGCTTTCCGGGCTGGCGGAGGAGAACCTGCAGTCCCGGCTTCGCGGCACGATGCTCATGGCCATCTCCAACCAGGAGGGCCACCTCGTCCTGGCGCCGGGCAACAAGTCGGAGCTGGCGGTCGGGTATTCGACGCTGTACGGGGACTCGGTGGGGGCGTACGGGCCCATCAAGGACGTCTACAAGACGTCGGTGTTCCGGCTCGCACAATGGCGCAACCGCTCGGCGGCGGCGCGCGGCGAGACCCCGCCCATCCCGGAGAACTCGATCGCGAAGCCGCCGAGTGCGGAACTGCGGCCGGGTCAGGTCGACACGGACTCGCTGCCGGACTATCCCGTCCTCGACGCGATCCTCGACCTGTACGTGGACCGGGACCGGGGTGCGGACGAGATCGTCGCGGCCGGGTTCGACGCGGAGCTGGTGAAGAAGACACTGCGGATGGTCGACCGGGCCGAGTACAAGCGGCGGCAGTACCCGCCGGGGACGAAGATCTCCCCGAAGGGCTTCGGCAAGGACCGCCGGTTGCCGATCACGAACGGCTGGCGGGAGTAGGCGGCACACGAGCGCGGGGCAGGCCCGGAGCGGCCTCGGGAACTCGCGCCCCGGGGCCGCTCCGCGGCCTCAGCCGTCCGGCGTAGCGATCTTCACCCGGGCCGCGACGGGGAGGTGGTCGCTCGCCGTTTCGGGGAGCGACCACGAGCTCTCCGGTTCGACGCCCTTGACCATGATCTGGTCGATCCGCGCCATCGGGAACGCCGCAGGCCAGCTGAAGCCGAAGCCGCTGCCCGCCGCGCCCTGGGTGGAACGCATCTGGGAGGTCACGGCGTTCAGGGCGCGGTCGTTCATCGTGCCGTTCAGGTCGCCGAGCAGGACGACGTTCTCCAGGGGCTCCCTCGCGATGGCCGCGCCCAGGGCGTCGGCGCTCTTGTCGCGCTGGCGGGCGGTGAAGCCGGCCTCCAGCTTCACGCGTACGGACGGGAGATGGGCGACGTACACGGCGACCTGCGCCTCGGGCGTCGTCACCGTGGCCCGCATCGCGCGCTTCCAGCCGAGGCGGATGTCGACGGCCGCCACGTCGCTCAGCGGGTACTTGCTCCACAGCCCGACGGTGCCGACCACCGCGTGGTACTCGTACGTCGAGGCCAGCGCCGTCTCGTACGCCGGGACCGCCGACGCCTTCAGTTCCTCCAGGGCCAGGACGTCCGCCCCCGAGGCGGCGACGTCGTGGGCGGTGCCGGACGGGTCGGGGTTCTGGGCGTTGACGTTGTGCGTGGCCACCGTGAGGTCGCCGCCGGGGCCGGTCCGGTCGACGATCAGGCCGCCGAAGAGGTTCAGCCAGACGACGGCGGGCAGCAGCACCGCGATCAGCGCGGTGGCGGACCTGCGGACCAGGGCCAGTACCAGGAGCACCGGGACGGCCAGCCCCAGCCACGGCAGGAACGTCTCGAGCAGACTGCCCAGGTTGCCGACCACGTTGGGGATCCGGGCGTGGGCCGCCATGACGAGGGCGAGCAGCACCGCGCACACGGCGAGGATCACGCCCCGGCGCCAGATACGGGGGTCCCCGCGCCAGCCTCTGGTCAAGCGGTCCCACAGGCGCCGAAGCCCGGTTGTCCGGCGTTGCCCTGGCCCCGAGCCGCCGTCGTCCGTCTCCGTCATGTACGCCTGCTGCGCCATACCGTCGCCTCACACCTTGCCGTGCACACCGACTCCCCCTGTGTGCGTAGACCCTAGGGGATGATCGGCGTCCTTCCCGCCGTCTGTCGACGGCCGTACGGAGGCGAGGACGAGCGGAACCGTCCCGGGAGTTCCGGGTGGGACCGGGGAAAGCGCGCTCTGTGACGGAACGCGCACAATGCTGCGGCCGGGAGTCGCGGGGCGGGGCTGTCCGCGAGGAGTTCCCCGGTGCCGCTCCGGCGGCGCTCCTTCCGGTGGAGACCACCCCTGGCACCGGCTCTCGCGAAGTGCCACCATGGAGGGGATCCGGGGACGCCGTCAGGGCGCCTCGAGATGACGTGTTAGGAGCCGTTGCCATGACGCAGCTTTCGGCTGCTCCGACTTCGGGGTCACGCCCCTCCGACGGCAGCAAGGCGCTGTACGGAGGGAAGGGCACCCGCCGTATCACCGTTCGTGACATCGCCCTCGCCAAGGAACGCGGCGAGAAGTGGCCCATGCTCACCGCCTACGACGCGATGACCGCGTCCGTCTTCGACGAGGCCGGCATCCCGGTCATGCTCGTCGGCGACTCCGCGGGCAACTGCCACCTCGGGTACGAGACGACCGTCCCCGTCACCCTCGACGAGATGGCCGTGCTGTCCGCGGCCGTGGTGCGCGGTACGAGTCGCGCCCTGATCGTCGCCGACCTGCCCTTCGGCTCGTACCAGGAGGGTCCGGTGCAGGCGCTGCGCTCGGCGACCCGGCTGGTCAAGGAGGCCGGGGTCGGCGCCGTGAAGCTGGAGGGCGGCGAGCGCTCGCACCGGCAGATCGAGCTGCTGGTCGAGTCCGGCATCCCGGTCATGGCGCACATCGGACTCACCCCCCAGTCCGTGAACGCCATGGGCTATCGCGTCCAGGGGCGCGGCGAGGAGGCCGCGCAGCAGCTGCTGCGGGACGCCAAGTCCGTGCAGGACGCGGGCGCCTTCGCCGTCGTCCTGGAGCTGGTGCCGGCCGAGCTGGCCGCCGAGGTGACCCGCACGCTGCACATCCCCACGGTCGGGATCGGCGCGGGGTCCGGGACGGACGCGCAGGTGCTGGTGTGGACCGACATGCTCGGGCTGACCGGGGGCCGGGTGCCGAAGTTCGTGAAGCAGTACGCGAACCTGCGTGAGGTCATGGGCGGCGCGGCGAAGGCGTTCGCCGAGGACGTCGTAGGCGGAACGTTCCCGCAGGAGGAGCACTCCGTCCACTGAACCACGCTGCCGTGGCACTGCCACTGAGCCATCGCCGCACACTGACGGGCCCGCCGACTTCCCCCATCGGCGGGCCCGTCCCCTTTTTGCGCCTGAACCGGCGCCGCTTTCGCGGAAGTGGTACTCACCGTCGCGGTTGCTCCATCGGTGGTTGCGGTGGCCGTCGCGAAGTTGTCGGGGGTGCCGGCTGCCCGACAGCCCTCTGTCGGACGGCTGTCGGGGGTTTGTCGGTGGGGGGTGTCAGGGTCGGGGCATGACGCGAAACGACAACGACTCCGGTGGCGCGGGCAGCGCCGTCACCGTGCGGGGGCTGGTCAAGCACTACGGCGAGACCAAAGCACTGGACGGTGTCGACCTGGATGTGCGCGAGGGCACCGTGATGGGGGTTCTCGGGCCGAACGGCGCCGGCAAGACCACCCTCGTCCGCATTCTTTCCACCCTGCTCGTCCCGACCGCCGGCGGGGCCACCGTCGCCGGGTACGACGTGCTCCGCCAGCCACGGCAGCTGCGCAGGGTGATCGGGCTGACCGGGCAGTACGCCTCCGTGGACGAGAAGCTCGCCGGCTGGGAGAACCTGTATCTGATCGGCCGGCTGCTCGACCTGCCCCGCAAGGAGGCCCGTGGCCGCGCCGACGAGTTGCTGGAGCGGTTCTCGCTCACCGAGGCGGCCCGGCGTCCGGCGTCCACGTACTCCGGCGGTATGCGACGCCGGCTGGACCTGGCCGCGTCGATGATCGGCCGGCCGGCGGTGCTGTTCCTCGACGAGCCGACCACGGGGCTGGACCCGCGTACCCGCAACGAGGTGTGGGTCGAGGTCAGGCGGCTGGTCGGGGACGGGGTGACCGTGCTGCTGACCACCCAGTACATGGAGGAGGCCGAGCAACTCGCCTCCGAGCTGACCGTCGTGGACCGCGGCAAGGTCATCGCGAGCGGCGGCATCGAGGAGCTGAAGGCCAAGGTCGGCGGCCGTACCCTGCGGATCCGCCCGGCCGATCCGCTCCAGCTGCGCCCGCTCGCCTCCGCGCTCGACGAGCTGGGCATCACCGGGCTCGCCACCGCCACCGTGGACAGTGAGCGGGGCGCCGTCCTGGTTCCGATCCTCAGCGACGAGCAGCTGACCGCGGTGGTCGGCGCCGTCACCGCGCGGGGCCTGACCCTCGCCTCCATCACCACCGAACTGCCCAGCCTGGACGAGGTGTTCCTCTCGCTCACCGGCCACCGTGCCAGTGCCCCGCAGGACACCGTGCCCGCCGAGACCCACGAGGAGGCCGCCGCATGAGCTCCGCGACGTCCCCGAAGACCGCGACGACCTCGAAGACCGACGTCACCCCGGACGGCGGGACCGCGACTGCCGGTGCCACCGGTGCTGCCCATGGGGCCGGTACGGCTCGGGCGGCCGTCGGGGACGGCCGGATCCCGCTGCGTTCCCATCTGCGTCACACCGGCGCGCTGGTCCGCCGCAATCTGCTGTGGATCCGGCAGGACCCGGAGTCGATGTTCGACGCCGTGCTGTTCCCGATCGTGTTCACCCTGCTGTTCGTGTACGTCTTCGGCGGCTCGATCGGGCAGTCGCTGGGCGGCGGGCAGGAGGCGTACGTGCAGTACATCATGCCCGGCCTGATGGCCATGATGGGCATGAACATGGCCATGGGAGTGGGTACCGGCTTCAACCAGGACTTCAACACGGGTGTCATGGACCGTTTCCGGTCACTGCCCATCGGCCGGGGCTCGGTGCTGTTCGCCAAGATCGCGGTCGAGATACTGCGCATGCTGATCGCCACCGCGATCCTCATGGTCGTCGGTGTCCTGGTCGGCTTCGACATCACCCACTGGCCGGGGCTGTTCGCCGCCGTGGGGCTGTCCGTGCTGTTCGGCTCGGCCCTCATGTGGATCTTCATCACGCTGGGTGTGACGATGAAGAACGCGCAGTCGGTGCAGGCGATGGGCTTCCTGGTGCTGATGCCGCTGCAGTTCGGTTCGTCGATCTTCGCGCCGACCCAGTCGATGCCGGGCTGGCTGCAGACCTTCACCGACGTCAACCCGCTGTCCTCGCTGGCCGACGCCGCGCGCGGCCTGATGGTGGGCGGCCCGGTCGCGCACGACCTGTGGCTGACGGTGGCCTGGTCGGTGGGTATCACGGCGGTGACGGCGCCGGTCGCGATCCACAAGTTCCGTACGAAGAGCTGACCGGGAAACCGGTCCTCCGTCCCCGTGTGCCGGGTCAGACCAGGGCGGCGGCCTCCTCCGGGGAGAGGCGGCCGCCCTCCGCGTACGCGGCGGCGTACGCGGTGTCGCCGAGGGCCTCCCGGATCCGCCGCTCGGCCCGTTCACGTACCTCGCGCTCCATGCGCCCGGCGATGTGACGGGACGGCAGGGAGGCGTCGGCGGCACCGAGGCAACGGGCCGCGTCGCGGGCGTGCCGGCCGCCGTCCACGCCGGCCAGGGCGGTGGCGGCCATGGTCAGGTGCGAGGCCCGCATATGGGCGGCGATCGCCAGGGTCAGCGGGTTGTTGGACTGTGCGAGCGCCGCGCGGATCGTGCCCAGCGCCCGTTCGTCGTGTCCGTCGGCGATGTCGAGCCAGCCCTCGGCGCCGAGGATGAAGGCGTCGAAGACGACGTAGTGCGCGATACGGAACTCATCACGCAGCACGCGCAGTTGCTCGCGCGCCTCGGCGACGCGCCCGGTCATGCCGAGCCAATCGGTCAGGAAGAGCCGGGCGGCGGGCAGCGCCGGCTCGTGTCCGCCGCCGCGCCGGTCGATGACGTCGCGCAGCAGCCGCTCACCGCGCTCCTCCTCCCCCGCCTCCAGCAGCACGCCGCCCAGCCGTGCGGTGAGCACCGCCGTCTGGGCGTGGGCGCCGAGGCGTTCGGCGTACCGGATCGCCTCCTCGTAGTCGGCGGCGGCGAGCGCGCACTCACCGCGGCGTTCGCGTGCCTCTGCGCGGGCGGACAGGCTCTCGGCGGCGCCCCAGGCGTCGCCGATCCGCCGGTAGATCTCCAGGGCCTCGTCGGCGTCGCGCAGCGCGTCGCCGGCCCAGTCGCTGCGGTTGGCGAGGAAGTTGGCCCTTATCTGCAGGTTGGAGGCCAGTTCCCAGTCGAAGCCGGGTGTCTGCCGACAGGTGCGGACGGCCTCGTCGACGACCTTGTACAGGGTGCTCATCTCGCCGTTCAGCAGCAGGGCGAACGCCCAGAACGTGCCGGGCGGGCGGCAGATCTGCGGCTGGCCGGGCTCGTAGGCCGTAGCGATGACCCGCAGCCGGTGCTGCGCCTGGGGCGTCATCCAGTCGTCCAGTTCCGTGTCCATGCACGCCATGTGGGCCAGATGCACCTCGCGCCGGGCCTCGGCGAGCACCTCGTCGGTCATCGGCGGCGGGGCGTCGGTACAGCTCTTCCACAACGAGGGGACGGGACGCACCGGTTCGGCGAACGGGTCCGGACCCAGCGCCATCACCTCACGGCACCAGGTGCGGGCCTCGATCCGCTGGTCGCGCATCTGCCAGTACCAGGCCAGCGACAGCGTCAGGCACAGCGCCTCCTGCTCGTCGCGGGCGGCGAGGGCGTGGCGCAGCGCGGTACGCAGGTTCTCGTATTCGCGCTCCAGCCGCTCGATGGCGACCAGTTGGTCCGGACCGCGCAGCAACGGATCGGTGGTGCGGGCGAGTTCGCGGAAGTACGTGAGGTGGGCACGTTCGGCACCGGGCCGCTGTCCGGCCTCGTCGAGCCGTTCGGACGCGTACTCGGCGACCGTCTCCAGCAGTCGGTAGCGCATCTCGCCGCCGCCCGGGCCGGTGCCTGCGCCGTTGTCTCCTGTGCCGTTGCCCGAAGGGGACGCCACCACGAGGGACTTGTCCACGAGCGAACCGAGCAGGTCCAGTACGGCGGGCCCGCACACGGCCTCGGCGGCGGCGAGGTCGCAGCCGCCCGCGAAGACGGACAGCCGCCGCAGGACGTCCCGTTCACCGGCGTCGAGCAGGTCCCAGGACCAGTCGACGACGGCCCGCAGGGTCTGCTGGCGGGGCCGGACGGTGCGGCTGCCCGAGGTGAGCAGCCGGAAGCGGTCGTCGAGCCGGTCGGCGATCTGGCGCGGGGTCAGCATCCGCAGCCGGGCGGCGGCGAGTTCGATGGCCAGGGGCAGCCCGTCGAGCCGGCGGCAGATCTCCGCGCACGCCTCCGGGTCGTCGTCGACGCGGAAGCCGGGGCGGGCGGCGGCCCCGCGGTCGGCGAGCAGCCGCAGCGCGACCGGTTCCGGCAGCGGTTCCACCGGGCGCAGCAGCTCCCCGGGGACACCGAGGGGTTCGCGGCTGGTGGCGAGCACGGTGAGGCCGGGGCAGCGTTCGAGAAGGGTCTCGACCAGCCGGGCGGCGGCGTCCACGACGTGCTCGCAGTTGTCCAGGACGAGCAGCATGCGGCGCCTGCCGCAGTGTTCGGCGAGGCGGTCCACGGGGTCGTCGCCGCGTTCGGTGGCGGCCCGCATGCCCTCGGCGCCGGCGCCGTACAGCACGGTCTCGCGGGCGCCGACGGCGGTGACGACCGCCTCGGGGACGGCGGCGGGGTCGTCGACCGGGGCGAGTTCGGCGACCCGGACTCCGTCCCGTACCCGGTCCAGGAGCCCGCCTTGGACCGCATCGTCGCCTGTGCCGTTGTGCGCGGCGGACGCGCCGTTGTGCGCGGCGGACGCCCGCAGGAGGGCGTCGGCGGCCTCCTGCGACAGCCGGGTCTTCCCGGCCCCGCCGGGCCCGAGCAGGGTGACCAGCCGGGCCGAGGCGAGATCACCCCGGATGGCATCGATGTCGGCCTCCCGGCCGACGAAGGAGGTCAGCCGGGCCCGCAGGCTGCCGGGCGGATGCGGGGGCGGTGGCGCCGCCGCGGCCGTCGGTGTCGCCTCCGGTCTCAGTAATTCGGCGTGCAGGGAACGCAGTTCGATACCGGGGTCGGAGCCCAGCCGGTCGGCGAGCAGTCGGCGTACGTCCGCGTAGGCGGCCAGTGCCTCGGCGGTGCGGCCGGCGTCCCGCAGGGCGCGCAGCCGCAGCACCTGGAGGGGCTCGTCGAACGGGTGGCTGTCGCACAGGGCGGTCAGCTCGGGCAGCGACCGCTCGGCCTCGCCGAGGGCGAGGGCGGCGCCGTGCCGGGCGCGCAGGGCGTCCAGGCGCCGGGCGGCGGCCCGGGCCGCCTCGCCGGTGCGGTCGGGCAGATCGGCGAGGGCGGGGCCGCGCCACAGGGCGAGTGCCTCGTCCAGCAGGAGGCACGCCTTGGCCGGGTCCCCGTCGGCCAGCGCGCGCAGCCCCTCGCCGGCGAGCCGCTCGAACCGGTGCAGGTCGATGTCGTCGGGTGTGGCGGTGAGGCGGTAGCCGCCGCCGTCGGAGGCCACCGCGTCCGCGCCGAGCGCCCGGCGCAGCCGCCCCACCAGGGCCTGCAGCGCGCCCGTCGCGTCGGCCGGCGGTTCGCCGTCCCACACCTCGTCGACGAGGTGCCGCACCGGCACCGTGCGGCCGGCCCGCAGCGCGAGCACGGTGAGCAGCGCGCGCAACCGCGCCCCGCCGACCGGGACGGAGGTGCCGTCGGGGCGGAGTGCCTGGGTGGTACCGAGGATGCGATAGCGCACGGGGTCCATTGTCCCTGGTGGTCCGGGGGCGGTCACGGGCCGGGGTCGGGCGGGCGGGTCGGCGGCCCCGTTCGTCCGCTGCCCTCTCCTCCCGCGCCCCTGGGTCCCCACCCTCTCCGGAACCGGTGGCCGACGCGAGACGTTTTCCGGGTGCGCCCGGTACGGTCGGGCAGTCCGCCCGCGCGTGCCGCGCGTCCCGCCTCGTGCCCGGTGGCCGTGTGCCCGACGGGCCGTGGCCCGACAGTCAGCCCAGGGAGCCCCATGACCACCGTCACCACCCGCCACAGCGACCGGCGGATCAGCCCGGTGTTCCTGGGCATCCTGGCCGTCACGGCGGTCACGGGATGGGCCACCTGGACCGGGTTCGCGAACCAGCCGGGCGTGGCCGTGTTCCTGTTCGTGACGGCCGCCTGGATCGTCTCGCTGTGCCTGCACGAGTACGCGCACGCCCGCACGGCGCTGCACAGCGGCGACATCTCGATCGGCGCGAAGGGCTACCTCACCCTGAATCCCGCGAAGTACACCCACGCCCTGCTCAGCATCGTGCTCCCGGTGCTGTTCGTGATCATGGGCGGGATCGGTCTGCCGGGCGGCGCGGTGTTCATCGAGCGGCACCGGATCCGGGGGCGCTGGCGGCACAGCCTGATCTCGGCGGCGGGTCCGCTGACGAACGTCCTGTTCGCGATCGTGTGCACGGCACCGTTCTGGCTGGGCGCGCTGGACGGCGTGCCGGTCCACTTCCGGTTCGCGCTGGCGTTCCTGGCGCTGCTCCAGGTGACGGCGGCGATCCTGAACTTCCTGCCGGTGCCGGGCCTGGACGGCTACGGCGTGCTCGAGCCCTGGCTGTCGCCGGGCCTGCGGCGGCAGGTGGAGCCGTTCGCGCCGTTCGGCCTGCTGTTCGTGTTCGCGCTGCTGTGGGTGCCGGCGGTCAACGGCGTGTTCTTCGACGTGATCGACTCGGTCCTGTCGGCCCTGGGCATCCACGAGGTGGAGACGTACTGCGGTCTGGAGCTGTTCCGCTTCTGGCAGGGCGAGAACGAGTTCTGCGCTGCCGCCGCGTGACGGACCCGGCCGGCGACGTGCGGCTCAGCCCGTGACGGGGCCTTCGGTCCGGGCTGCCCGCGCCGCCCTCTCGGCCTCCCGCTCGGCCTTCCCGCGCCGTACGTAGTACCAGGTCATGTTGGACGACAGCCCCACGAGCAGGATCCAGACGACCCCCAGCCAGCTGCCCTGGACGAAGGACACGACGGCCGCGGCGACGGCGAGGAGGCAGACGGTGAGGGCGTAGAGAGCGAGGCGGGGCATGGCGGCTGGGCTCCTGTCGGGGGACACTGCTTCGCCGACCAGTGTCCCCCATGAGGTCATACGTCCGTGACGCGGAGCCCGGCGTGTGCCTTGTAGCGGCGGTTGACGGAGATCAGGTTGGCGACCAGGGACTCCACCTGGTGGGCGTTGCGCAGCCGCCCGGCGAAGACGCCGCGCATGCCGGGAATGCGTCCGGCCAGGGCCTGCACGGTCTCCACGTCGGCGCGGACCTCGCCGAGCACCATCACGTCGGTGTCGATCATGTCGGTCTCCGGGTCCTGGAGCAGGACCGCGGACAGGTGGTGGAAGGCGGCGGTGACCCGGGAGTCCGGCAGGAGGGCGGCGGCCTGCTGGGCGGCGCTGCCCTCCTCGGGCTTGAGCGCGTAGGCGCCCTGCTTGTCGAAGCCGAGCGGGTTGACGCAGTCGACGACGAGCTTGCCGGCCAGTTCCTCGCGCAGGCTTTCGAGCGTTGCGCCGTGGCCGTCCCAGGGCACGGCGACGATCACGATGTCGCTGCGGCGGGCGGTCTCGGCGTTGTCGGCGCCCTCGACGCCGTGGCCGAGCTCCTCGGCGGCGGCCTGCGCGCGTTCGACGGCGCGCGAGCCGATGATCACCTTCTGGCCGGCCCTGGCGAGCCGGAAGGCGAGGCCCTTGCCCTGCGGTCCGGTGCCGCCGAGCACGCCGACGACGAGCCCGGAGACGTCGGGCAGGTCCCAGGGATCCTTGGCGGACGCCTTCGCGGGGGCGTTCCCGGGCTGCTGTGCGCTGTCGCTGGAGGTACTGGAGGTCATGGTCCGACTCTACGTGCGCGGGGAGGCGGTTTCCGGCTCAGCGGATCCACGTGAGCCCCGTCACTGCGCCGCACGCCGCCCCCTCGGCCGGGTGAACCGGAGGCGAACACCGCATCCTCGGGGCCCGGTCGGGGCAGGGTGCGGTCCATGGACGCCGTACGGGTCGCGCTGCTGCGGGACGTGCTCGCCGGGACCGAGTGGCTGGGGGCCACCCGGCGGTTCGCGGGTGCGCTGCGGGGATCGGTGGTGTCGCACGGGGGCGGGCTGCTGCTCGTGGGCACACGGGAGTACGAGCCGTGGCACCTGGCGGCGCATCTGGTGGACGAAGCCGCCTGGTCGGGCACACCGGAGCTGGCCCCGACGCTCGTACGCCACGACGCGCGCCCCTCGGACCCCGCGCACCTGGCGGTGGGGCTCGGACGGCTGGAGGCGGCACGGCGGGGCGAGACGCTGCTGGTGGTGGCGCCCGGGGAGCCCACGGCCCCACTGCTGGAGCGGGTGTCGGACGCCCGCCGGGCCGGCGCGACGCTGCTGTCCCTGGGCCCCGGCGACGGCGAGCTGCCGGCGCTGGCCCACGAGACACTGGCCGTCCCGGACGGTGCCGAGCTGGACCTGGACACCGTGCAGCACCTGGTCGGCGCGGCGGCCGGGGAGAACGCGCTGCCCCCGTCGCGGGGCCGCCGCCCCTTCCGGGACCGCATGTCACGCCTGGCCGACCTCCTGACGGCCCCGCCCCCGGCCCGCTGGTAGCCGGAGCGGGCCCGCCCGCGGGCCGCCCGGTCAGGCGTCGCCGCGCCCGCCGTCGCCCTCGGGGGCGTCGTGCCACTTGGGGTCGTTCTCCCACTGGAGATTGCGCTCGCGGGCCGTCGTCATGGCGTACTCGGCCTCGGTGCGGCTCGTGTAGGGCCCGAAGCGGTCCTTGTTCGGACAGTCCGGACCCTCCTCGACCTTCTGGTGTTCCAGGCAGTAGTACCACTCGCCCGGCTTTCCGACCGTCCGCTTCTTGAACAGGGGCATGACCGGCTCCTCTCGCCACGGAAGACGGTGCCCCGTGGGCACTGAATTAGACTCGCCGCCATGTCTGGCCAGTCGCTGCTCATCCCAGGGGAACTGTCTCCCACCCGTTCCGTACCCGGAAACATCCGCCGACCCGAGTACGTCGGGAAGCCCGCTCCCACGCCGTACACCGGGCCGGAGGTGCAGACCCCCGAGACCGTGGAGGCGATGCGGACCGCCGGGCGGATCGCGGCGCGCGCGATGGCGGAGGCCGCCAAGCTCATCACGCCCGGCGTGACCACCGACGAGCTGGACCGGGTGGCGCACGAGTACATGTGCGACCACGGCGCGTACCCGTCGACGCTCGGTTACCGCGGTTTTCCCAAGTCGCTGTGCACGTCGGTCAACGAGGTGATCTGCCACGGCATCCCGGACTCGACGGTGCTGCGCGACGGCGACATCGTCAACCTGGACGTGACGGCGTACATCGGCGGGGTGCACGGCGACAACAACGCCACGTACCTGGTGGGCGACGTGGACGAGGAGAGCCGGCTCCTGGTGGAACGCACCCGGGAGTCGCTGGACCGGGCGATCAAGGCCGTCAGGCCGGGCCGGCAGATCAACATCATCGGCCGGGTCATCGAGTCGTACGCCAAGCGCTTCGGCTACGGCGTGGTGCGGGACTTCACCGGCCACGGCATCAACACCGCGTTCCACTCCGGGCTGATCGTCCCGCACTACGACAGTCCGCACGCGACGACGGTCATCCAGCCGGGCATGACGTTCACGATCGAGCCGATGCTGACCCTGGGAACCCACGAGTACGACATGTGGGACGACGGCTGGACGGTCGTGACGAAGGACCGCAGGCGGACGGCCCAGTTCGAGCACACCCTGGTGGTGACGGACACCGGCGCGGACATCCTGACCCTGCCGTAGCCGGACCCAAAGTCTCCTCCCTCTCGAGCCCGCCCTCTTCGGAGGGCGGGCTTTCGTCGTTCCACATCGGGGTAGGGAGTCACCGACGGGATACCGACGAACCGTCGGCAAGGTATTGACTTAGGTAAACCTAACCATAAAAGATCTGGACTCATGGACTCCTTCTCGACCCTCATCCGCACCGCCTCGCACGAGCAGCACGTGGAGGCGGAGACCTCGACGTTCATGAGCGACCTGCTCGGCGGCCGGCTGGGCGTGGACGCGTACGCGCGCTACACCGAGCAGCTGTGGTTCGTGTACGAGGCGCTGGAGTCCGGCGCACAGCGGCTGGCGTCGGACCCGGTGGCCGGCCCGTTCATCCGCCCGGAGCTGCTGCGCCTGCCCTCCCTGGAGCAGGACCTCGCCCACCTGCGGGGCCCCGAGTGGCGCGCGACGCTGACGGCCCTGCCCGCCACGCGGGCGTACGCGGAGCGCGTCGCGCACTGCGCGAGCGCATGGCCGGCGGGCTACGTCGCCCACCACTACACCCGTTACCTCGGCGACCTCTCCGGCGGCCAGCTCATCCGCGACAGGGCGGAGCGCACCTGGGGCTTCCCGAAGAAGGGCGACGGCGTCCGCTTCTACGTCTTCGAGGAGATATCCAACCCGTCCGCCTTCAAGCGCGAGTACCGCGAACTGCTCGACGGCGTCCGGGCGGACGACCTGGAGAAGCAGCGCGTCATCACCGAGTGCAAGCGGGCCTTCGCCCTGAACACCGACGTCTTCCGCGCCCTGGGCGAGGAGTTCCCGCTGTCGGCGTGACGCCCGCTCCGCGGCTCACAGAAACCGCAGCCGCTCCATGTAGCCGCTCCATGTGGACCAGGAGCGGCTACAGCGGCGGACAGGGTGAGTGAGTGCCTCGAACTCGCCCACAGCGTCCCCGCCCTCGTACCCGTACGCGACGGCAAGAACCCCAGCAGCCCGGCCATCCCCTTCGGCCGAGACGCGGGGCAGGCATTCGTCGCGCGCTTGGACTGACACCGGCCGCCTGACAGCACACAAGCCCTCGTCGCAGTTCAGCGCTCCAGGATGACTCGTCCCCCGATCTCGGTCCATCCGTACGGCTGGGGTGCCGTGAGGATCTGGGAGCCGGTGCCCTGGGTGATGTTGAGGGCGCGCCCCAGCCGGTCGGTGAGGAGGAGGGCGGCGGCGCCGGTCGCCTCGTCCTCGTCGATGCCGTCGTCGCGGCCGGGGAAGGCGCGGGCGCGGATCCGGCCGGCGGGCTCGTCCTCCCAGGCCCAGGCGTAGATCCACTCCCCCTTCGGCGGCACGGCCAGGTCGTCGACCTCGGCGGCGGTGGCGTACTGGCGCAGGGTGCGTGGCGGCACCCACTCCGCGCGCGCCTCGATCCAGCAGAACTCCCCGTCCTGCCGGGCGCCCACCACCCCGGCGTGCGTGACCAGTTCGGGTACGTCGAGCAGCCAGGCCGCACCGACACACGGGTGGCCGGCGAAGGGCAGGCGCAGGGTGGGGGTGTAGATGTCGATCACCCCGCGCTCGGGGTCGTCGACGAACACGGTCTCGCTGAAGCCGAGCTTCTCCGCGAACAGCTGCCGCTCGCTCCGCCCGGGCATGAAGGAACCCTCACGGACGACACCGAGTTCGTTGCCGTACCCGCCCCGGGGGCCGCAGAAGACGCGCACCACGTCGTAGTCAGTCACGGGGGCATTGAAGCATCGCGCAGCAAACGAGGTCGCCCCCCGCTCCCGGTGGCGCCGGTCTGGGGCCAACCACTCCCGGGAGAACGTGAGCAGCCGCGCCCACGTGGGCGATCGGAGGACTCCGGTGCTCACCCACCTGTCCATGAACACCGAGGCTGTCGCGATCTGGGCACTCCTCGACAGCACGACCCGGATCGCGCATGTGCGATCCGGGAAACTCCTGGCCTCTTACGACGCCCGGCATTTCCAGCCGCCGGAGGGCGCCGAGCCCTCTTTCCTCAACCGTGCCCTCACTGACGCAGGCTTCTTCCTGGAGGAGAACGGGGAGTCCGGCGATTGGGAGCCGTCCGTGACCGCGTTGACGATGCCGGAGCGCGAGTTCGGCCTGACGCTGTCACCCGAGGTGGTCAAGGGCGCCCTTCCGACCGTCAGCCTCCAGCACCTGCGAGGCTGACAGAGAGGGGTTCGCCGAGGACGGCTTTGCGGCATTACCGGGAGGCTGCCCAGGCCGACGGCCGGCGGCCTCGGGCCTCGGCCGGCGGCCGGACGGTGCCCGGCTGCTTCACCGAGCCGGTGGGCGGAACAACCGCACACCTCGTTGTGGAGGGCCCGGAGAAAGGCGTTCTCCACGTGGAGACCGTCGCGGATCACACGGAGTCGCAATGGTGCCGGGTCCACGATGACCGCCTGATCGAACTCCTTGGAGCGCGAGGTGCACGGAGACGTACCGCGGGCCCTTCTACTCCGGGCCTTCCTCGGCGGCCGCCGTGCGGCCGGCCAGGCGTTCGTAACGCTGTCTGGCTGCCTGGGGAGTCCCGAGGCCGAGGCCGAAGGCGATGTCCTGCCAGGTCATCCCGCGGCCTCGGGCCATCTGGAGGAGACCGGTTTCCAGTTCGTCCAGCTCCCCGCGGACCAGGGGCACGAGGCTCAGCGCGGCCGTGACGTCGGCCTGGTCCACCTCCGGTTCACCGTCGTCCAGCTGCGCGGCCCCGCTGAGCAGGAACGACACCAGCCGGACGGCCTCGTGCGGGCCGAGGACCGAGGGGTGGACCTGCCGGCGGCGCTGCTCGTCGGTGGCCGCGTGCCGCTCGGCGACGCGGAAGAGGGACGCGTGGACGCGCTGCGCCCGCGCCTGTTCCGGCTGCGGAGGCATGAAGGGGTCGGAGTTGGGCTCGGGGTGCTGTTCGGGAGTCGACGGCATGGGAGAAGGATGCGACGCCACACATTCACTTGTCAACAGACTGTTTTAAACAATCCGTTTAAATGGCCCGTGCAACTAGGGGTCCCCCGGAGAACTGGGCGCCGGATGTGAGGGGTTGGGCTCCTCTTCGCGCAGGATCCCGGTGGCGTGCGTGATCACCAGGATGGAGTCCGTCCGAAGCGCTGCCCCCTGGGAAGCAGGAGAACCCGTACATGAATGCCCATCGCCCTGTCCGTATCGCCGTTTCCTCCGCGTTGTTGGCCGGGCTGGCTCTCGGCCCCCTTGCCGGAGTGGCCGCCGCCCATCCCCTCGGGACGGCTTCCGCGGCGGCCGCCTCGTCCGTCGGAGTCGCCCCTGACCCCGACGGTCCTGACGTCGGCGCTCTGGAGAAGGCCCTCACCGGACTCCCCGACGGGGACGTCTCGGCCGCTCTCGTCCGGGTCGGCGGCAAGGGGAGTTGGGCGGGGGTCGCCGGGGTGAGGGATCTGCGGACCGGGGCCCCCGCTCTGGAGAACGCGCGGTTCCGGGCCGGGTCGACGACCAAGGTGGTCACCGCCGCGCTGGTGCTTCAGCTGGTCGCGGAGGGACGGGTCGAACTCGACGCGCCTCTCACCCGCTATCTGCCCGGTCTGCTGCCGGCCTCCTTCACCGAGCCGCCGACCGTACGGCACCTGCTCACCTACACCAGCGGCCTGCGGCCCGGGGCGAACCTCGGCTCGACCACCGAGGAGATGTATCCCCACCGGTTCCGGACCCTCAGTGCCGAGCGGGTGGTGGCCACGGCGGTCGCGAAGGGCCCGGCCTTCGCGCCCGGGGAGCGGCAGGTGTACCAGAACATCGACTACACCGTGCTCGGCCTGCTGATCGAGAAGGTGACGGGCGACCGTTACGAACACCGGGCCGACGTACGGATCTTCCGCCCGCTGGGCATGCGGCACACCGGCTTCCCCGCCGGACCGGACCCGCGCGTCCACGGCCCGCACCACCGGGCCTACACGGACATCGGCGGCCGGACCACCGACGTCACGGAGTGGAACATGTCCGACCGCTGGGCGGCCGGCGACATGATCTCCACCACCGCAGACCTGGAGCGGTTCCTGGTGGCCCTGTTCCGGGGCCGGGTGGTGCCGCAGCCGCTCCTGGACCAGATGTTCGTCGTCCCCGACGTCGAGGGCGCGTCCTACGGTATGGCGCTTCAGCGCTTCGTCCACAACGGGACGGAGATCTGGGGCAAGACGGGGTCCCGGCCCGGCTACCACACGGTGCTGGCCGCGACCCGGGACCTGTCCCGGACGGTGGTGTACTCGGTGAACGCCAAGAGCGCCCGGGAGGACGGCTTCCCGCTCGTCGCCCGGTTCGCCCTGCCTGCCTTCAACCGTTAGGACGTGAGGACCGGGAAGGGCACCTCCTCTGCCGAGGGTTGCCCTTCCTGATCACGCCGTCATGCCCCCTCCCTCCGGCCCTCTCACCCGGGCGGGTTCCGCGCCGGGTCACGGTGTGGCCGCTGTATCCGGTCCCGGCGTTCGCGCCGCACCCCGCCCCGGTAGGGTTCGGCTCCGGGAAGGGGAAGGTGAAGGATCCGGATGAGCAGGTATCTCGGCCTTCGAAGGCTCCGCGGGTTCCACGGGTTCGACCGGAGCGTGCTGATCGCGGCCGCCTCGGCGACCGCTCTGTCGCTGACGGCGAGCGGCTGCGTGGTGGTGCACGGTGAGCGGGAGGTGCTTCCGGCCACCACCCGCGCCGAAGCGGCCACGGCACTCCAGGAGTTCACGGCCGCCTACAACAAGGCCGACGAGGCGTACGACAGTTCCCTGGACGCCGACCACACCACCGGTGCGCTCGCCGACATCGACACGGCGCGGCTGACGGCCGGGAAGGCCAACAGTCCGGACGGCAATCCCCGGCACGCGCCGCTGAAGCTGACGGACGCGAAGTTCACCATCCCCAAGAAGGCCGGCTGGCCCCGCTGGTTCCTCGCGGACGCGGCCGGCAACAAGGGCGGCGACTCCCGCTGGCTGCTGGTGTTCACGCGCAGCGGTCTGGACGAGACCTGGGAGGCGGCGTACCTGACGCTGGTCGCCCCGGACGCGATGCCCGGGTTCGCGGTGGACAAGGACGGCTGGGCCGAGGCGGTGCCCGCGAACGCGGCCGATCTGGCCGTACCGCCCGGCGAGTTGAGCGCGGCGTACGCGACGTACCTGAAGAACGGCGAGGACGGCGAGGACGGTGGCGACGCCGTCTTCGCCAAGGGGCCGCACACCAGCGCGTGGCGGGCACTGCGGACGAAGCAGTCGGCCCGGCCGGGTCTGGCCACGCAGTACATCGACGAGCCGATGACGAACGGCGACTACGCGCCGCTGGCACTGCGTACCGAGGACGGCGGGGCGCTGGTCTTCTTCACCACGCGCCACTTCGAGAAGCAGACGGCCGCCGCCGGAACGTCCGTGCCGACGCCGAACAAGGACGTACTGGCGCTGACCACCGGCGAGATACGGCAGAACCTGACGATGGAGTTCGTGTCCAACGAGGTGGCTCTGGACCCGGGCGACGGCGGCGGTGGCGACGGCGAGGTGGAGATCCTGGGGCGGATCCAGGGACTGACGTCGGCGAAGGGCGAGTAGCGCGTCCGCTGCCGTACGGCGGGACCGGACCGTGTTTTCGCGGCGGGTCAGCGGCGCGAGGGCCAGGCCGCGGCGGCCGCCTGGTCGGGGTACTCGCCGGCATGGCGGGCGCAGGCGTCGGTGAGGTATTCCAGCAGGCTCAGCGGGTCGGGCAGTGGATGCTCCGGACCGCGGAGCCAGTGCACCGACCGGTTGTCGTCGCCGGGCAGCCGTGCGGGCGGTACCAGGACGTACGAACCGCGGCAGTGCCAGCGCAGGCCCGGATGCTCGTCCATCGTCTCGGGGTGGCAGTCCAGCTCGCACGGCCACCATTCGTCCTCGTCCTCGGGAGTGCCCCGGGTGAGGGTGAAGAACAGCATGCGGCCGTCGTCGCTCTCCGCGACGGGACCGACCTCGACCCCGGCCTCCAGCAGGCCCTCCCACGCCTCGTGACCGGCTTCGAGGGGCACGTCGAGTACGTCGTGCACCATGCCGGTCGCGGTGATGAAGTTGGCCTGCGGCTGGTGGTGGGCCCAGCGCTCGATCTGGGCGCGGTCGGTGGTGGACTGCGTCTGCCAGGCGAACGAGACGGGGTGCCGGGCGGGAGTGGGACAGCCGACGCGGTCGCAGGAACAGCCGTATCCGGCCGGGTGGGCGGCGGGCGCGAGCGGGAGTCCCGCACCGGCGGCGGCGAGCAGCAGAGCCTCGCGGCCGCCTTCGTCGACGGCCGGTTCCGGGCGGCGTCCGCGCAGCCACCGGGAGAGTTTGCCCTGCCTGCCGGTCCTACCGCCGAACTCCGCGCTCATCTAGCTCCTCGCCTCGCCGTCGTGCTGCACAGCATGCCCTATCGTCCCACCATCCTGCGCCTCAGGGGGGCGGAGCCCATAATCGGCGCAGCCGGGACAAGCGGGGCCCGGACGTGACGAGGGGTGCCCCACGGGGCGAAAGGTATGCCCGCAAGGTGCGCCCACCCTTCGGCGCCGGGCCTGGTCAGCGGGGCGCGATGCCGCCCAGGGCGTAGTCGACGAGGGTGTCGGTGTACTCGTAGGAGATCGGCCCGGTGTACTGCAGCCAGCGCTGGGCGAGTGGTGAGACGAACAGTTCCAGGGCGATGCGCGGGTCGATCTCGGGGCGGACGTCACCCGCCTCCTGCGCGGAGCGCAGCCGGTCGACGTAGAGCTGGAGCGAGGGTTCCAGCAGCTTGGCGACGAACCTCCGGCCGAGTTCCTCGTTGACGACGCCCTCGGCGGCCAGGGCGCGGGAGGGCGCCTCGAACGCCGGGTTGCGCAGCTCGTCGACCGTGGCGCGCAGGACGAGCTTGAGGTCGGCGGCGAGGTCCCCGGTGTCGGGGATGCCCTGGCCCTGCGGCTCCCCTTGCCCGTCAACGGTCCCGTGCTCCTCCGCGGCGGTGCGGGCGGTCTGCTCGCCGAGGTCGAGGAAGGCCTCCAGCAGGACGTCCGCCTTCGACGGCCACCACCGGTAGATCGTCTGCTTGCCGACGCCGGCGCGGGCGGCGATGCCCTCGATCGTGGTCTTCGGGTAGCCGATCTCCACGACCAGGGCGATGGCCGCGTCGTAGATGGAGCGGCGGGAACGCTCGCTGCGGCGGGTGGAGTCGGGGGTTGAGGAGCTGTTCGAGGCCATGGCTCGAATGTAGCAGGTTGACAAGACGGTGCGTCTCGCCTGAGAGTGGTGAGAGCTGAACCGAGACGATACGTATCGTCGCGAGTCGGAAGAATGGAGATCACCATGTCCCGAGGCGGATCCGGAAACATGCTGGGCGTCGGCGGCACCCGACAGCACCTCGGCCGCGAGGCCCTGCGCGGCGGCGGACGCGACGGCCGCGTCGGCGGCGGACGCGACGCCCGGGCCCAGAAGCGCGAACTGCTGCGCAGGCTCCAGGAGCGACGCGAGCAGGAACACCGGCAAGTACAGCACCGGGGAGGAGGCGACGCAGAGCCCGGGAACCGGTCCTGAAGCGGACCTGGGCAGTTTCGTTTGGATCAGTCGGTCATTGGTCCGGGTGTGCCGTTGACAGGTGCGCAGTGGGCGCGGATCGAACCGTCGCTCCCGGACAGGACCCGAGGCGGGATGGTCGCTGGTGGGACCACCGTGAGGTGATCGGCGCGATCGCCTTCAAGTTCCGGACCGGAACGCGGTGGGTCCACCTGCCGGAGGAGTACGGCAGGTGGACCCTCGCATTTGTTCTCACCGCCGGACAGGCCGGCGGCGCACCCGCCTTCACCGACGTCATGGCCCGCCGGCGCGTTCCCCGTCGGCGGGGACGGCCCCGCACCAGGCCGGACGTGGCCCTGGCCGACAGGGCGTACTCGTCCCGGGCGATCCGCGAGCACCTGCGCAAGCGCGGTATCCGCGCGGTGATCCCCGTCCCGGCGGACCGGCGCGGCCACCGGCTGCGTCGCGGCAGCATGGGTGGCAGGCCACCGGCCTTCGACCGCGAGACCTGTGAACAGCGCAATACCGTCGAGCGGTGCATCCGGTCCGCCCGGTGGTCCAAACGAAACTGCCCAGCAGCACACGTCGTCGCCCGGTGACATGATCGCCGTGCGGGCGGTTCAGCGGCTCGGGGAGGGGCTCTGGTCGTAGGCCGGGATCTGCGACTGGATGTTGAAGGTGATCGACCCGGCATCCTGGAACCGCATGGTGATCTTGATGAAATCGCCGCCTCTGACCTGTTGGCGCAGGTCCCGAAGGACGAGGTGGGCCTTGCCGGGTTCCAATTCGACGAGCTTGTTCTCCGGAAGGTTCACCCCGTCGGAAAGCGGCTTGCCGTCGGGCCCGACGATGTCCACGGAGTCGGCCGCCGGTGTGCTCGCACCCACCAGCCTGTCTGCCTCTGCCCCCTTGTTGTAGAGCCAGACGTAAGCGGGAACGTCGTCCCCGGGCTTCCACGGCTCGCCGCGCGGCTCCGCCAAGTGCGCGTACCTGATCATGAGATCGCCGACGCGGGCATTCTGCCCCGGTGCCTCCCAGTCCGGCAGGGAAAAATCGTCACCCCCGCATCCGCCGGCAGTCACGGCCAGCGCGAGGGCCGCGGCCGCCAAGCCGCACCGGCCTCGAAGCGCGGAACGTCGTGCCATGGTCGCTCCTCCTCGTCAGCCCCCACTGGACCAACCATCAGCACCCCGATGATCCAGGGCAACCGCACACGGGCTCATCGGGTGGGAACGGAGCACCGGTCAGTGCTCTCGTGAACAATCGAAGCGGGTGTTCGCGTGGCCCGTGAACAGCACGGGGCGCCCCGGCGGTGATCACGGGTACGAGGCGGGCTTCACCGCGCCGTACCGAGATGAACGTCTTCTGAGACGATCGACGTTCCGGAACTCCCCGAACCGCCCCGTTCGTCCCTCATGTGGGATGAACAAAACGATCAGGCACACCTCGGTCTTCTGCCTGCTCCTGGTGCTCGCCCTGCTGGTGCGGGTCACGTGGGTGCAGGCGTTCCGGGGCCAGGCCCTCGCGGATGACAAGCACAACCGGCGGAACATCATCGCGCAGTACGCGCAGCCGCTCGGTGACATCATCGTGGCCGGTTCGCCGGTCACCGGATCGAAGGAGACCGAGGGAAGCGATCTGGAATACAAGCGGACCTACAGGAACGGCGAGCTCTACGCGGCCGTCACCGGCTACAGGTCTCACGTGTACGGCGCAACGCAGCTGGAGGGCATCCATGAGGACGTCCTCGACGGGACCGACCCCCGGCTGAAGAACCCGGTCGGCATTCTGATCGGCGACCCCGGTGACCCCGGTGACGTCGTGACGACCATCGACCCGCGTGTACAGGAGGCCGCGTACGAGGCGCTGGGCGACAAGAAGGGCGCAGCCGTCGCGATCGATCCGGAAACCGGGCGGATCCTGGGCATGGTCTCCACGCCTTCGTATGATCCGTCGGAGATCAGCGGCCTGCGGGCCGGCGACGCCTGGCGCCGGCTGACCGGTGATGAGGACAAGCCCATGCTCAACCGGGCGCTGCGGCAGCCACTGCCGCCCGGCTCCACGTTCAAACTGGTCGTCGCCGCGGCGGCGCTGGAAGAGGAACTGTTCGGGTCCGTCGACGAGCGGACGGACAGCCCGAACCCCTACACCCTGCCCGGCACGCGGACGGTCCTCACGAACGAGAACGCGTCCGCGCCCTGTGAAGACGCCACGCTGCGCACCGCGCTCAAGTACTCCTGCAACAACGTCTTCGCGAAGCTGGCCGTCGACCTCGGCCAGGACTCGGTGAAGGCGATGGCGGAGAAGTTCGGCTTCAACGCGGAGAAGCTCGACGTGCCGGTGCGGGCGTCCCAAAGCGTGTACCCCTCGGGCATGGACAGGGCGCAGACCGCATTGACCGGCATCGGCCAGTTCGACGTGACGGCCACCCCGCTCCAGATGGCCATGGTCTC
Organism: Streptomyces sp. NPDC058632; assembly: GCF_042717095.1. Taxonomy (NCBI): domain Bacteria; kingdom Bacillati; phylum Actinomycetota; class Actinomycetes; order Kitasatosporales; family Streptomycetaceae; genus Streptomyces; species Streptomyces sp. NPDC058632. The sequence continues at coordinate 54,142 of NZ_JBHXQZ010000045.1, forward strand.
GGCGGCGATCGCCAACGGCGGCGAGCTCCCGGCGCCGCACATGGTCTCCGAGGTGACGGACGCGGACGGCGGGACCCTGGAGGACTTCGGGAACGCGGCTGCACAACGCGTCGTGTCGTCGTCCACCGCCGAGCAGTTGCGCAGCGCCATGGTCACCGTCGTCGAGGACGGCACGGGGACGAACGCGCAAATCGGCGGGGCGGAGGTGGGCGGCAAGACGGGCACCGCTCAGCACGGCGTTGACAACAGCAAGACGCCGTACGCGTGGTTCACGTCCTATGCAAAAGGCCGGTCCACCGGCAAGGAGGTGGCGGTCGCGGTCGTCGTCGAGGACTCGGGCGCAGAGCGTTCGGAGGTCAGCGGCAACGGCCTGGCGGCTCCCATCGCCCAGAAGATCATGCAGGCTGCGCTCACCTAGGCGGTTTCGTACGGATCAGCGGGCGGACCGGAGGAGGAGGCCTGCGATGTGGAGTCCGGCGAGGTGGACGGTCGCGGTCTTCTCGTATCGGGTGGCGATGCCGCGCCACTGCTTCAGGCGGTTGACGCACCGCTCGACGGTCCGGGCCGGTGACCGACTGATCCGAACGGAACTTCCTGGCGCCCCCCGTCATCGGCCGGCGGCGGCCAGGCGTCGCCCCAGTCGGTGTCCCGGGCCGCCCGGTACAGGTCGCCGTGGCGTTTGGTGACGGTGGTGCGGCGCAGGGCCGGGTCCGTCTCGCAGAGGTCGAGGAGGACCTGGCCCTTGCGGATCTGGGGCTTGCGGACGACGCGGGCGGGGGCGGGGCTCACCGGGAGGCGGGTGGCGGCGACGTAGCTGAACTTCTCGTCCTCGTAGGCGAGGGAGCCGCCCTTGACCTGGCGGTGCAGCGAGGAGCGGCTGACCCGCGCCGAGAAGTGGCACCAGTCCGTGCCGGGGACGATCGGGCAGGCGGCGCTGTGCGGGCAGGGGGCGGCGACCCGGAAGCCGGCCCGGATCAGCCGGTCGCGGGCCTCGATGACGCGGGCGTAGCCGTCGGGGGTGCCGGGTTCGACGATCACGACGGCCCGGGCGGCCCCGGCGGCGGCGTCGACGAGGGCGGCGCGGTCGGCGTCGGTCAGTTCGTTGAGGACGTAGGAGACGGTGACGAGGTCGGCGGGCTCGAGGGTGAGCGCGGTGCCGATCCGGGAGCGCTGCCAGCGGGTGTCCGCGAGGGCGGGGTGGGCGGCGGCGAGTTCCCGGCCGAGGGCGAGGGCGGGCTCGGCCCAGTCGAGGACGGTCACCGGCCGCTTCCCGTCCCAGGTGGCGCTCGCCGCCCAGACCGCGGCGCCGGTTCCGCCGCCGATGTCGAGGTGGTCGCCGGGCGTCCAGCCGGGCACCGCGTCGGCGAACGCCGTCAGCGCGGACCGTACGGCCTCGAAGGTGGCGGGCATCCGGTACGCGGCGTACGCGGCGACGTCCGCGCGGTCGCGCAGGATGGGTGCCGCGGTCGGGGTGGCGCCCCGGTAGGTGGCGATCAGCCGCTCGACGGCCTGCGCCGCCTGCCGCGGCGGGAGCCCGTCGAGCAGCCCGGCGAGCGCGCTGCGCAGGGTGTCGGCGGGAGAGCCGGGCGAGACGGGAGCGGGGGCGTTCACCTCGTGATTCTACGGCGCGGGCGGACGGCCCCGGCACCGGCCACGACGGTGCCGCCCGCCGCGTCGCACCGCACCCGGCAGCCGCCTGCGCGGTCCGTCGGCCGCCCCGGTCCGGCGGGCGTCGCCCGTCCGCGGTGCCCCTCACTTCCCCCGGACCGCGCGGGCCACGCGCGTGGCCGCCGTCGCGCGGGGGCCGTTGGACGGGGCCGGCGGGCGGCGGGGGTGGACCGTGTTGGCGAGGAGGACGAGGTAGGTGTCGGTGGCGCGGTCCAGGACCAGGGAGGTGCCGGTGAAGCCGGTGTGGCCGGCCGCGCCCCGCCCGGCCAACTCCCCCATGAACCAGGGCTGGTCCACGGCGAAGCCCAGGCCCGGCGGGGCGAGGAGCAGGTCCACGAAGTCGGGGCCGAGGATGCGGGCGGGGCCGTACGAGCCGCCCGCCAGCAGGGTGCGGCAGAAGACCGCCAGGTCGGGGCCGGTGGAGAAGAGACCCGCGTGGCCCGCGACACCGCCGAGCGCCCAGGCGTTCTCGTCGTGCACCTCGCCGCGCAGCATGCCCCGGTCCGCCTTGGCCCAGGGCCGCCGCTGGTCCTCGGTGGCCGCCGCGCCCGGACACGGGCCGAAGTCGGTCGCGGTCATGCCGAGCGGCCGGGTGATGCCGTCGCGGACGAGCGTGTCGAGGGCGCGGCCGGTGAGGCGCTCCAGGACGTGCTGGAGGAGCAGCATGTTCAGGTCGGAGTAGCAGTACGTGCCGGGCACCCCGGTCGGCCGCTCCGCGCGGAGCCGGGCCAGGCGCTCGGCGTCGTCGGCGCAGTCGTACAGCGGGAGGTCGGGGCGCAGCCCGGAGGTGTGGGTGAGCAGCTGACGGACGGTGACGCCGTGCCGTACGGCCGCCGGGAAGTCCGGCAGGTACGCGCCCACGCGGGCGTCGATGCCCAGGGTGCCGCGCTCGATCTGCTGCACGGCGGCCACCGAGGTGAACAGTTTGGTCAGGGACGCCAGGTCGAAGGGGGTGTCCACGGCCATCGGCACGCGGTCACCGGGCGGCAGTTCCACCGCGGCCCCGGTCCGCTCGTCGTACGCCGCGTACCGTACGGCCCAGCCCGCCGCCTCCCGCACGGCGAGCACCGGGCCGCGGCCGGCGACCACGACGGCGCCCGCGGCCCAGGGGTGTTCCCCGGCGGTGCGGGCGCGGACCTCCCGGACGAGGGCGGCGAGTTCGCGGGGGTCGAGCCCGGCCCGTTCCGGGGTGCCGTGGCGCAGTCTCGGTGCGCTCAGCTGCCCGCCCCCGCTCTCTCGGTGCCACTGGTTCCGTTGGTTCCGTCGGCTGTACTGCTTCCGCCGGGTCCGCCGGCCGCGCGGGGACGCAGGGTGATTCCGTCGTCCGTGGCCGTGCGCCCGCGCCAGGGGCGGCACATTCCCATGAAGCAGGCCAGGGCCACCAGGGCTGCGGTCAGTTGGACGACGCCCATCGGAACGGCGGTGTCCTCGCCCGCGATCCCGACCAGCGGGGAGGCGATGGCGCCGATGAGGAAGGACGACGTGCCGAGCAGGGCGGACGCGGAGCCCGCGGAGTGCCTGACGCGCATCAGGGCGAGCGCCTGGGTGTTGGGCATGGTGATGCCCATGGCGGACATCAGCACGAACAGCGCGACGGCCATCGGCGCCAGCCCGACGTCCCCGAACACGCCCAGCGCCATCAGCAGCACCGCGGTCGAGGCGGTCACGACGACGACGAGCCCGAGGCCGAGCACCCGGTCCAGCCGGACCCTGCCGACCAGCACCTTGCCGTTGATCTGGCCCATGATCATCAGGCCCACCGAGTTGATCCCGAACAGCAGGCTGAACGTCTGCGGGGAGGCGCCGTAGATCTCCTGGACGACGAACGGGGAGGCGGCGACGTAGGCGAAGAGGCAGGCGAAGGCGAAGCCGCCGGTGAGGACGTAGCCGCTGAAGGCCCGGTCGGCGAGCAGCCGGCGCATCGAGCCCAGCGCCTCGCCGACCCCGCCGCGGTGACGGTCGGCGGGCTGCAGCGTCTCCGGCAGCTTCGCCCACACCACGGCCGCCATCAGGACGCCGAGGGCGGTGAGGACGACGAAGACGCCCCGCCAGTCCGTCACCCGCAGCACCTGCCCGCCGATCAGCGGGGCGACGATCGGGGCGACGCCGGAGACCAGCATGAGGGTGGAGAAGAAGCGGGCCATGGCCACGCCGTCGTACAGGTCACGGGCCACCGCCCGCGCGATGACGATGCCGGCCGCGCCCGACAGTCCCTGGGCCAGCCGGAAGGCGATGAGCAGTTCCACATTGGGCGCGATGGCGCACAGCGCGGTGGCGACGATGTAGGCGGCGAGACCGACGAGCAGCGGCCGGCGGCGCCCCCACCGGTCACTCATCGGCCCCACCACCAGCTGCCCGAGCGCCATACCGGCCAGGCAGGCGGTGAGGGTGAGCTGGACGGTGGACGCGGTCGACCCCAGCGCCCGGGCGACCTCGGGGAGCGCGGGGAGGTACATGTCCATCGCCAGGGGGGCGGTGGCGGTCATGCTGCCCAGGATGAGCGTGACCAGGAGAGTCGCCCGGGTCGCCCCGGTCACCCGTACCGGTGCCCCCTGATTCCCGCCGCGGCTCCTCTTGCCCGCGGTGGCTGTCGAAGTGGCCGTGCCCGGCGCCGTACTCGATGTCGTGGTGGATGTGGACGCCCCGCCCTCGGGCATGTGGCCCCTCCCTCTTTGGTTCATGGGCTCCCTATGCTCTCAGCCCGTACAGGGTGCTCGCCGGGAGCGGCGGTCCCGGGTGAAGATGTTCGCGAGGATGTCATGGGAGCGCTTCCACGGAAGAGCGACCGGGACCACGAACGACGAACGAACCATGCATCACGAACGAGCAAGGGCGGAACGGATGACAGGGCAGAACGTGCGCTGGGGAATTCTGGCGACGGGCGGCATGGCCGCGACGTTCACGGCGGATCTGGTGGACCTGCCGGACGCGGAGGTCGTGGCGGTGGCCTCGCGGTCGCTGGAGCCGGCGAAGGCGTTCGCCGAGCGGTTCGGGATACCGCGGGCGTACGGCGACTGGGAGTCACTCGCGCGGGACGAGGAGGTGGACATCGTCTACGTCGCCACCCCGCACTCGGCGCACCGGGCCGCGGCCGGGCTGTGCCTGGAGGCCGGGCGGAACGTGCTGTGCGAGAAGCCGTTCACCCTCAACGCGCGCGAGGCGACGGAACTGGTCGGCCTGGCACGCGACCGGGGGCTCTTCCTGATGGAGGCCATGTGGATGTACTGCCATCCCATGGTGCGGCGGCTGAAGGCGCTGATCGACGACGGCGCGATCGGTGAAGTACGCACGGTGCAGGCCGACTTCGGGCTGGCGGCGAACGTCCCCGCGTCGCACCGGCTGCGGGACCCGGCGCTGGGCGGCGGCGCGCTCCTGGACCTCGGCGTGTATCCGGTGTCGTTCACGCAGTTGCTGCTCGGGGAGCCGTCGGACGTCGTGGCGAAGGCCACACTCTCGGAGGAGAGGGTCGACCTCCAGACGGGCGCGCTGCTCTCCTGGGAGAGCGGGGCCGTCGCGTCGGTGCACTGCTCCATCGTCGGCGGTACCGCGACCTCCGCGTCGGTCACCGGCTCCGAGGGCCGGATCGACATCCCGTACGGCTTCTTCTTCCCGGACCGGTTCGTGCTGCACCGGGAGGGACGGGACGCGGAGGAGTTCACCGCGGACCCGGCGGACGGGGCCCGCAACACCCTCAAGCACGAGGCGGCCGAGGCGATGCGCGCCCTGCGGGCCGGCGGGACCGAGTCCCCGCTCGTCCCGCTGGACGGCACGCTCGCGGTGATGCGGACACTCGACGCGATCCGGGACCGCATCGGCGTCCGCTATCCCGGGGAAGCCGGCTGAGCCGATCCGGAGCCCAGCCCTCCGGATTTCACAAGCTGCACAAACGGAATGCGACGATCCGTAGCGTTGCGGCCGGTGACGGCCATATGCTCAACCCTCCTGCACCAAAGCTTCACATGTGAGGCCGAGGGTTTACACGGACTCCGCAGACCACATCCAGGGGGAGGAAGCGGCAGTCGTTCCACCGCACCGGCAGGGGGCGGACCCGCGTGGGAGCGCGGGGTACGCGCCGGTGGGTGGAACGGCTGCCGCGTCAGGCTGTAGCGCGGCCGCTCCACGGCGCCGGCCGCACCACCCGAACGGCGGACGGCCGCAGGCAGGGCCGGACGCCGGGGTGCGACGGTGGTCACGTCACAAGACTGCGACTGCGACTGCCACGGGGACTGCTCCGGGACCGGGAGACGACGTGACCTGTTACGACCGACGTGATCTGGGCCTGCTGCTGCTCCGGCTGGGGACGGGCGGTGCCCTGGCGGCACACGGCACGCAGAAGCTGTTCGGCTGGTTCGGCGGGGGCGGGATCGAGGGCACCGGCCAGTTCATGGAGACCATCGGCTACGCACCGGGCAAGGTCAGCGCGACGACGGCCGGCCTCGCGGAGGCGGGCGGCGGCGCGCTGCTCGCGCTCGGCCTCGCCACTCCGGCGGCGGGTGCGGCGGCGGCCGGGGCGATGGCGGGCGCGGCCGCCGTGCACGCGCCCAACGGCTTCTTCAACCAGGAGGGCGGCTACGAACATGCCGCGATCCTGGGTCTGACGGCGGCCGGCCTCGCCGTCACCGGGCCGGGCCGGCTCTCCCTGGACCACGCCCTCGGCCACTCGGCCGACCGGGACTGGATGGTCGTCGCGGCCTTCGCCGCGACCGCGGCGGTCACGGCGGTGGTCGTGGGCGCGCGCAGCCGACGCCTGCGCAGGGCGCGGGAGGGCGAGCAGGAGGTTCTGTTCGACTGACGGCCGACGTGCCCACCGTGGTCGGACGTCACCCGGCGGGGCGGGTGTTGTCGGTGCCCTGTGCCAAGGTCTGCCGTATGAGCGACCCGAATCCGAGCCCCGTCCCGAGCCCCGTCCCGAGCCCGCCCGTGTCCCCCTCCTTCCCCTTCTCCCCCTCCCCGTCCCCTGCCCCGTCCCCTGCCCCGTCCTCGCCGTCGGACGGTCTCTGGGATCGCGTCGACGGCCTGCACGCCTGGCTGGACGCCCACCGCGCGGCCGACGGCCGGGAGGCGCTGCTGCTGCGGGTGCTGAAGCTGTCCGAGGAGGTCGGCGAGGTCGCCGAGGCGGTGATCGGCGCGACCGGGCAGAACCCGCGCAAGGGCGTCACGCACTCCTGGGACGACGTCGGTTCGGAACTGTGCGACGTCGCCCTCACGGCTCTGGTGGCCCTGCGTTCCCTCACTCCCGACGCCGGTGAGGTGTTCACCCGGCACGTGGCGCGGGTCGCCGCCCGCTCGTTCGGCGGGGACGTCCCCGCCGCTGGTCAGGAGCGCCGGGCTGCGCCGCCCTCCAGGTAGTGGAGGACGGCGGCGACCCTGCGGTCGGTGCGGTCGGTGGGGGCCAGGTCGAGCTTGGCGAAGATGCTGCGGATGTGCTTGTGGACGGCGCCGTCGGAGACGACGAGCCGTTCGGCGACGGCCGCGTTGCCGAGTCCTTCGGCCATCAGGGCCAGGACCTCGCGTTCCCGGGGGGTGAGCCGTTGCAGCCGCTCGTCGGGGCGGCTGCGGGTGAGGAGTTGGGCGACCACCTCGGGGTCGATGGCGGTGCCGCCCTCCGCCACCCGGTGCAGGGCGCCGAGGAACTCCTCGACCCGGCCGACGCGTTCCTTCAGCAGATAGCCGAGCCGGGCGCTGCCCTGGACCAGGAGGCTGGTGGCGAAGGCCTGCTCGACGTAGGCGGACAGGACCAGGACGGCCAGGTCGGGGCGGCGGCGCCGGGCCTCCACGGCGGCGACGATGCCCTCGTCGGTGTGGGTGGGCGGCATCCGGACGTCGACGATGGCGACGTCCGGCCGTTCGGCGTCCACGGCCTCGAGGAAGGCGTCGGGGTCCCCCGCCGTGGCCACGACGTCCAGGGACTCCGCGCGCAGCAGCAGCGCGAGCCCTTCGCGCAGCAGGGCGTCGTCCTCGGCGATCACAATCCGCATGGCAGGGTCACTTCCAGGGTGGTGGGGCCGCCGGCGGGGCTGGCCAGCTCCATGGTTCCGTCGTGTGCTTCGGTGCGCCGCCGGATGCCGGTGAGGCCGGATCCGCCGGTCTCCTGCGCGCCGCCGCGGCCGTCGTCGTGGATCGTGAGGCGGAGCCGGTCGTCGCGGCGCCGGACGGTGACGGTGGCCCGGCTCGCGCCGCTGTGCTTGGCGATGTTGGTGAGGGCCTCGGCGACCACGAAGTACGCGGTCGCCTCCACCGACGCGGCGCACCGGCCGGGCACGTCCGCGTCGATGGCGCAGGGGACGGGGCAGTCGGCGGCGAGCGCGGTGAGCGCGTCGGGCAGGCTGCGGTCGGCCAGGACCGGCGGGAGGATGCTGCGCACCACCGCGCGGAGTTCGGCGAGCGCCTGCTCGGCGGCGTCCTGGGCGCGGTCGAGGGCGGCCTCGGCGTCGGCGGGGTGACGGGTCAGGGCCCGGCGGGCGGCGCCGATCAGGACGGTGACGGCGACCAGACGGTTCTGTGTGCCGTCGTGCAACGAGCGCTCGATACGCCGCAGTTCGACGGCGTGGGCGTCGAGGGCCGCGGCGCGGGTGGCGGTGAGTTCGGCGACCCGCAGGACGAGGTCGGTGCCGTCGTCGGGACGCAGCAGCCGGCGGCCGGGTCGCGCCTGGAGCCGGGCGAGGGCGGGCATCCACAGCAGGATGACGGCGAGCCACAGGACGCCGATCAGCAGGACGAAGAAGGCGCCGGGCCAGTCGCGTACGGTCCACCAGCCCGCGGCGGCGGTGGCCGCGCTCTCCGGTACGAGGTGCCACCACAGCGGGAAGCTGATGTCGCGGGCCGCGTTCAGCGGCAGCGTCAGCCCGACCGCGCCGAGGAACATGCCGAGGACGCCGTGCGTGGCCACCCAGCACACCTCGCGCCGGACCGTGCGGTCGGTGACGGCGGCGCGCAGCCCGGACGGGAGCGGCGCCGGGCCGATGATCTCCGGGCCCCAGCGGGACAGCCGGGCCCGCTCCCGGTCGGCGACGGCGCGCACCGCGTGCAGCGCGGAGGGCAGCAGCACCAGGCCCACCCCGACGAGGCAGGCGGCGGCGGTCACGGCCAGCCACAGCAGGACGACCAGGGCGAGGATGCCGGTGCCGAATCCGCTGACCAGGTGTTCGAGGGCGTCCAGGGCGAAGCGGGCGCGGGCGGAGACGGAGGTGGACAACGACGTGGGGGCGGGCGCCGGACGCGCCGGGGCGCCGGCCGTCTTCGTCGACCGGTCGTGCGTCCCCATGTGTACCGCCTGCCCTTGCCCTGCCCTGCCCTGCGCACAGCTTCCAGGGCAGTGAGGATAGAGGGCGCGGGCGGTCCCGTGCGCACCGCTCCGGCGGTTGGACGCGAGGGCGTCGCTACCGGTGCGCGGGGACACAGTGCTGCGCGGCGGTACGGAACCCGTGATCGGGCCCCGTCGCACCGACCCCGGCCGGCGTGCGGCTGCTGGAGCATGCCGGCCCGCTGCTGCTGCGGCTCGATGCCGCCCGGGCCGACGTGCTGCGGCTGGCCGCCGCCCCGCC
>NZ_JBHXQZ010000046.1:0-63339 GCF_042717095.1 Streptomyces sp. NPDC058632
GGCGGTGGCCGCGTCCCCCGCGGGCCACCGCCGGACCGGCGCCTTCCGTGCTCCCCCCGTACGTCCCCCCGCGGGACCCCCGTTGCGGTCGTCCCCCGGGTTCCGGCTCCCCCGTGCCTCGCTCCCGCCGACGACACCGGCGGAAGGAGCGGATCGCGGGCCCGGACCGTTCCGGCACCCCGTGTCGCCGGTCCCGGGGCCGTGCCCCCTCTCCGTGGTCTCCACTCTCTCGTTTCCGCAGTTCGCGCCCATCCGCGCGGGTACTCATCCCGAGGGCTGGGTACGGGTACTCAGCCCTGCGCACCCGCCCTCACAGCGCCGTGTCGCCGGCTGCTCGCCGCGACGGGGGCGGCGGCACCCGGGGCGGGTGCGTCGGTGGCCGCGGACAGAGCCCCGGCCCGCCGGAGCCCCGACGTGGACCTCCCGGGCAGTTCCGTCACGAGGTCCGGCGCGAAGCCACGTACGGATTCCTCGCGGGAAACGGAGGGGCCGGCGTGCGCCCGGGCCCCCGGACCGGGGCGGCTGCCTGCCCGCGGGCTGCCGGGACACCGGCTGCGGGAGGCACCGCTCCACCCTGTGGCCCCGCCTGCCGGTCACACCCCGGCCGGCGGCACTGCCCGCCCCTGACGCCGCGCGTGTCAGGCACTGCGGAGGTGTTCACCACGGGAACCGACTCCGGCGCCCCTGCTCGGGTGACCGGCGCGGAGCGCACCGCTCCGCCGTTTCCCGCAGTGGCCCGCCCGGGGAGGGGCGGCCTACTGCTGGTTCTCCGCGTCTTTTCGGTCCTGGTGCCGGCGAGTGCGCGCATAGTGCCGTGAGGCCTTGGCACGGTTCCCGCAGCCGGACATGGAGCACCAGCGGCGGGTGCCGTTGCGGGAGACGTCGTAGAAGTGCAGGACGCATTCGTCGTTGGCGCAGGCCCGGACGCGGTCGGGCGCGGTGCCCACCAGGCGCAGGTAGTCGGCGGCCGCCAGCCAGGCCGTCAGCCAGGCGGGGTCGTCGGGTTCGACCTGCTCGACGGGGCCGTCGGGACCGAGGGCGCGCAGGACGCGTCCGCGTGCCAGAACGGTGTTGAGCCCCTGCCGGGCGCCCTCGTCGCCGGGATCCTCCACGACGGCCGCCAGTGCGTCTCGGGCTTCCCGGGTGGCGGCCAGGGCCGCGGGCGTGGCACCGGCCGGCTCCGGCAGAGCGTGGTCGGCCAGCCACCGGGCGAACCCGTCGGGGTCCTCGAGCAGGTCGTGCGCGACTCCGTTCTCGACCCACCGGGTGTTGAGCAGGTCCAGGCTGAGCGGCTCGCCCCGGAGCGGCCTGGGGTCGGCGCCGGCGGCGGCGGGCGGAGGGGTGGTGGTGTTTCCCGTGCCTGTGCCCACGCGCGCTCCTTCGTTCGGCTGCCACCCCCCACTCTAACCGGCTACCGCGGCATAGGAAGTTGCCCCTCCCCTTTCTAACCCTTATTGTCACTGACGACGGTTAGTCCGGGGAGGTCCCGGGCGCCGCGTTGGAGGTATCCGTCATGTCCGCTTCTGCCGTACCCGCCGCCCTGCAGACCGGCCACATCGGCCTGAACGTCACCGACCTGGACCGTTCCCTGGACTTCTACCGGAAGGTCTTCGGCTTCGAGATCCAGGCGGAGGGCGGCGACCTTGACCGCGCTTTCGCCTTCCTCGGTCGCGAGGGCCGCCTCATGGTGACCCTCTGGCAGCAGGGCGAGAGCGGGTACGCCCCCGGGTCGGCCGGCCTGCACCACCTCTCCTTCCAGGTCGAGACCATCGAGGAGGTCCGCGCGGCCGAGGAGGTACTGCGCGACATGGCCGCCGAGTTCAAGTACGACGGCGTCGTCCCCCACGGCGAGGGCGCCGCCTCCGGCGGCATCTTCTTCACCGACCCCGACGGCATCCGCCTCGAGATCTACGCCCCGACCGGTGCCGACTCCTCCCCCGCCCCCGTCGTCGCCGCCCCCACCTGCGGCTTCTTCTGATCCGCCGTACAGCCGGGTGGCCGCCGGTCGTGTCCCCGACCGGCGGCCGTCCCGCCCTCCCGTCCGACCATGCCCCTGAGGAGCGACCACCGTGACCGGCCCTTATCACCATGGCGAGCGCGAGGTCCAGCGGCGCGCCGCCCTCCGGGAAGAGGCGGACGTCTCCGGACGCGCGATCCGCACCACCGTGCCCCCCGTCGCCGCCGACTTCCTCGCCCGGCAGCGTCTGCTGGTCCTCGGGTCGGCCGACGGCCACGGGGTTGTCCGGGCCACCCTGCTCACCGGTCCGGAGGGATTCCTCCGGATCCCGGACGAGCACAGCCTGTCCGTGGCGGCCCGTCCTGCCCCGGAGGATCCCCTGGCCCCCGTCCTGGAGCGGCCGGTCCACCTGGGGATGCTCGCCATCGAGGCCGCCACCCGGCGGCGCATGCGCATGAACGGCACGGCGCGCCCCCACGACGGCGGACTGCTGGTCAGCCTCGACCAGGTGGTCGCCAACTGCCCCAAGTACATCCAGAAGCGCACCCCGCCCGGGACGGACGCCGAAGGGCCGGCCCCGCGGCCCCCGGCCCGCCGGAGCGACCGGCTCGACCCCGGCCAGCAGCGCTTTCTCGGCGACACCGACACCTTCTTCATCGCCACCGCCGACGCACAGGGCCGGGCCGACGCATCCCACCGCGGCGGACATCCGGGCTTCCTCCGGGTGCTGTCGCCCACCCGGCTCCGCTGGCCCGACTACACCGGCAACGCGATGTTCCTCACCCTGGGCAACCTCCTCGTCAATCCCAGGGCGGGCCTGGTGGTCCCGGACTACCGGACCGGCGACACCCTGCACCTCGCCGGTACCGCGGAGATCGTCTGGGACGCCGGTGCCACGGAGTCCGCCGGGACCGGCCGTTCGGTCGAGTTCACCGTCACCGAAGTCGTCGAGCTCCCCGGCACCCTGCCCGCGGGCTGGAGCGCACCCGTCCTCTCCCGTTTCAACCCTCCCCTCCCCGACGGGAGCCGGGGCGCCGCCCGAAGCCCCCGCTCCCGCGCCGCCACCGACCAGGAGTGATCCATGCGCATCCACGTCGACACGAACCGCTGCGAAAGCCACGGCCAGTGCGTCTTCACCGCCCCCGACCACTTCTCCTTCGACGAGGACGACAGCCTCCTCGTCCGGCAGGACGTCCCCGAGGGTTTCGAGGGCGAGGCCGTCCGGGCCGCCGTCCGGGAGGCCGCCGCCGTCTGCCCCGTCAAGGCCATCACCCTCCACGACACGGGGGTCGTCGCATGAGTGCACGTCACATGGTCGTGGTCGGCGCGTCCCTGGCGGGCTCCCGCACCGCGAGGGCCCTGCGCGAACAGGGCTTCGACGGCCGGCTGACCCTGGTGGGAGACGAGCCCCACGCCCCCTACGACCGCCCGCCCCTGTCCAAGCAGTTCCTGGCCGGAACCCGGGAGTTCGACGACATCGCCCTGTCCCCCACCGACGGCCTCGACGTCGAACTGCGGACAGGTGTACCCGCCATCACGCTCCGGCTCGCCGGCCGGGAGCTCGTCCTCGCCGACGGCAGCCGGGTGGGCTGGGACGGCCTGGTGATCGCCACCGGCGCCGCGGCCCGTCCGTGGCCCGCGCCCGTACCCCGCGGCGTCCGCACCCTGCGCACCCTCGGCGACGCACGCGCCCTGCGCCGGGACCTCACCGCGCCCGGCGCCCGGCTGCTCGTCGTCGGCGCCGGTTTCCTCGGCTCCGAGGTCGCCGCCACCGCCGCCGGGCTGGGGGTGCCCACCACCCTCGTCGAGACCGGGGAACTCCCCATGGCCCGCGGCATCGGGGCCGTCGCCGGAGGCTTCGTCGCCCGGCTGCACCAGGAGGCCGGTGTCGATCTGCGTACCGGCACCACGGTCCGGTCCTTCACCGGCACCGACCGCGTCACCGGAGCCCGTCTGGACGACGGCACCCACGTCCCGGCCACCGTGGTCCTGCTGGCCCTGGGCGCCGTCCCGCACACGGCGTGGCTGCACGGCAGCGGACTGCTCCTGGACGGCGCGGTCGTCTGCGACCGGCACGGCCGCGCCCTCGCCGAGGACGGCACGGTGGTGCCGGACGTCGTCGCCGTCGGCGACGCCTCCCGCCGTCCGCACCCCCTGGCCGGCGGCACCGTCCATCTCGGGCACTGGAGCGCGGCGGCCGAGCACGCCGTCGCCGCGGCCCGCGTCCTGCTGCACCCGGCCGGGGACGGCGGCCCTCCCGGCCCCGCCGTCACGGTGCCCTCGTTCTGGTCCGATCTGTACGGTGACCGCATCCGCTCACTGGGGCTCCCGCACCTCGCCGACGAAGCGAAGACCGTCGAGTACGACCTGCCCGGACGGCGTCTGGAGATCTCCTACCACCGCGACGGCGAGCTGGTCGGCGCCCTCACCGTCAACCGGGCCCGGCAGCTCGCCGCCTACCGCCCTCTCCTGGCCGTGGCCGCGGGTCGCCGCGCCACCGCACTCGCGGCGGGATGACGGGTGCCGGCCGACGTTCCCGGGCCACCGGCCCCGCCCGGACGGCCCGGACGGCCCGGACGGCCCGGAAACGTCTGTCGGTGACCGGCGGGTAATGTCTCCGGCATGGCACGGATTGCGGTGATCGGCGCCGGGCTGGGCGCGATGGCGGCCGCTGCCCGGCTGGCCGTCGCGGGCCACCGGGTGACGGTGTACGAGCGGACGGACACGTACGGCGGCGCGCTGCGCCGGCTGGAGCGGGAGGGCTTCGCCTTCGACACCGGCCCCGGGCTGCTTCCGCTGCCCGCGGTCTACCGCGACCTGTTCCTGAAGACGGGCAAGGAGCCACTGGAGTCCTGCGTCGAGCTGGTCCAGGTCGACCCGTCGTCGCACCACGTGTTCGCGGACGGTACGCGTGTCCCGCTGCCGAACGCGTCCCGCGCGGGTGTCGTCTCCGCCCTGGACGCGGCCCTCGGACCTGCCGCCGCCAGGCGCTGGGGCGACTTCCTGGTGCGGGCCCGCGAGACCTGGGACAGGACCCGCAGGCCGCTCCTGGAGGAGCCGCTGTGGCCCGACTGGCAGGTGCTGGCCGACCGCGAGCCCTACCCGGCCGTCCCCCACAGGAAGCTGCTGCGCACGCGCACGGCGGGCACACTCGCAGAGGTCGCCGCCTGGGAGCTGCGCGATCCCCGGCTGACCTCCCTGCTGGAGAGTTACGCGCTCGAGCACGGCCTGGACCCCCGGTCCACGCCGGCGAGCGCGGCGGTGCTGCCGTACATGGAGCACGCCTTCGGCACCTGGTACGTCCGCGGCGGCATGCGGGAGCTGGCCCGCGCGCTGTACGAGCGGTGCCTGGCCCGCAGGGTGGAGTTCCGTTTCGGCGCCGAGGTCACCGGGGTGCTGGAGAAGGACGGCCGGGCGGCGGGCGTGGAGTTCACCGAGGGCGCCTCCCAGGACTCCGGCTCCGCTGCCGGTGGTGGCGGTCGGGGCGGGACGGTGGCCGGGGCGGATCATGTGATCGCCGGGGTGACGCCCGGCGTGCTGGACCGGCTGACGCGGGGGGCGGGGGTGCGGAGCGACGGCGAGGTTCCGGGCCGCTCCGGGGCGGCGAGCCGTCTGACGGTGCTGCTGGCACTGCGCGGCGGACGTCCCGAGGGGACACCGCACCGGACGGTCGTGCACACCCTGGACCGGGAGGCCGAGCTGGCGTCCTTGTTCGGCTCCCCCGCGGGGCTGCCCGCGCACCCCACGGTCACGGTCCTGCGGCCCGACGACCCCGCCCTGGTCCCCGACGCGGACCATGAGGCGGTCACCCTCACCTCGACAGTGCCCGCGGGATCCGCGGGACCGACGCTGGACGAGCACGCGCGGAACATGATCACTGCCGCCGAGCGGGCCGTACCCGGCCTGCGCGACCGTCTCCTGCACAGCGAGGTCCGCACCCCGGACGACATCGCGCGGGCGACGGGCGCGGAGGGCGGAGCGGTACCGGTCCCGGCACTGGCCGCGGCGGGCGGGCGCCTGCTGCACCCGTCCAACAGCACCGGTCTGCCGGGGCTGTTGACGGTGGGCGGCTGGTCGCACCCCGGCGGGGGCCTCCCGCACGCCGGGATGTCGGGCGCGCTCGTCGCGGGCCTGGTCGTGGAGGGACCGGAGTTCCGCGGATCCCGGTGAGCGGCCGCGACGGACCGGGCCGGGTCAGTAGCGGTACTGCTGCTCGTCGTACCCGCTGTCGTTCCCGTTGCCGGGGGTCTGGCCCTGCCGGCCGTTGTCCTGGTACGGGTACGGCTGCTCCTGCGGGAGTTCGCCGCCGTACAGGTCGTCGGTGCTGCGCTGCTGCGGGACCCACAGGCCGCCCGCCGGGGTTTCGCCGCCGTACTGGTCCTGCTGGTCCTGGCCGCCGTAGCCCTGCTGGTCGTACTGCTGCTGGTCGGTGTATCCGGTGTCGTACGAGGTCCCGTCGTAGGTCGGGTTGCCGATGTACGGGTCGGAGTAGGCGGCGTACTGCTGCTGTTGGCCCGTGTCGTAGGCCTGCTGCTGGCCGTAACCGGAGTAGTCGTAGGCGTAGTTCTGGCCGGTGTCGTAGCCCTGGTCGGTGCTCTGGGCGGTGGCCGCGTACTGGTCGTCCTGGGCGGGGGTGCCGTACCCGTTGTCGCTGTAGACGCCGTACGAGCCGGTGTCGTCGGGCATGGGCTGCGGCTCGTAGACGGCGGTGGTCCCGGCGGCCGCCTGCTGCTCGCCGCGCACGGGCGTGAACACGTCGTCGCGGTCGTAGTCGTCGTCGGCTCCGTAGGAGTCCCGGTCGCGGCGCCGGCCGGCGCCCTCGTCGCCGTACCCGTCGCCGGTGGCCTCCGGGTCGGGGACCTCCGGGGCCGGGTCCTGGTGCCCGCGGTCACCGCGGCCCCCCTTGACGGCGGACAGCAGCGGGGCGTTGACCGCCCAGCCTTCCGCGAAGCCACGGCGGAACGACAGTGTGACGTAGGTCTGGCCGATCGCGAAGGCGATGGCGCCCAGTCCGATGACGGGGACGGACGGGATCAGCACGCCGAGCACGACGCCCAGGAAGCCCGCGAAGGCGAGCAGCCGCCAGCGCAGGCGCGCCTTGTACTGCAGCAGCACCTCGCCGAGCAGCCACAACGCGACAACGCCGAACGCGATGTAGAGGACCGTCCAGCCCATGTACGCCCCTCTCCCAGTGGCCGCTACGCAGTGTGTCGTATGCCGGTGCGACCGGTCTAGGCCCGCAGTGGGTGGTGCAGGCCCAGGTTCTCGTAGATTTCCAGCGTCGCCGTGGAGTTGTTGAGCGTGATGAAGTGCAGTCCGGGCACTCCCTCGGCCAGCAGCCGTGCGCAGAACTCCGTGGCGAACTCGATACCGATGGAGCGTACCGCCGCCGGATCGTCCGCCGCTGCGAGGATCCGCTCTTTCAGGGCATCCGGGAACGATGCGTTACTGAGTTGCGGCAACCTCTCCAACATCTTCACGCTGGTCACCGGCATGACCTCGGGGATCACCGGCGTCCCGCAACCCGCCGCGTCGACTCGGTCACGCAGGCGCAGGTATGACTCGGGCTGGAAGAACATCTGGGTGATCGCGTAGTCGGCGCCGGCCCGGCACTTGTCGACGAAGTTCGCGACGTCCGCGTCCCAGTCGGACGACCTCGGGTGCATCTCCGGGAAGGCGGCGACACCCACGCAGAAGTCGCCCGACTCCTTGATGAGCCGGACGAGTTCGGCGGCGTAGGTCAGGCCCTGCGGATGCGGGATCCAGTCGGCCGTCGGGTCGCCGGGCGGGTCGCCCCGCACGGCGAGCATGTTGCGGATCCCGGCGTCGGCGTACTGGCCGATGATGTTGCGCAGTTCGGCGACGGAGTGGTCGACCGCGGTGAGGTGGGCGACCGGGGTGAGGGTGGTGTCGGCGACGATCTGCTCGGTCTCGTGGACCGTGCCCGCGCGGGTGGACCCTCCGGCCCCGTAGGTGACGGAGACGAAGTCCGGGGCGACCGCCTCGACCCTGCGCAGCGCGCTCCAGAGGTTCCGCTGGCCCTTGGGCGTCTTCGGCGCCGAGAACTCGAACGAGTACGTCGTCTTTCCGGCAGCGAGCATGTCACGCACGGTGCGCGCGTGATCAGTCCTGACGGATGCGGTTCCGAGGGCCATACCGGCAGGTTAGCCAGGGGGCGCCGGTCTCCCCAACCGGATGCGGGAGATTTGCCGGAATTGCCGACTTGTTGTCCACCCCTTGGACACTGTCAGGGGCAGGTGCCGCCTGCCGCCTGCCGCGTCCGCCTCGCGAACTCGGCCGCCGCCGCACCCGGGTCGTCCGCCTCGGTGATGGCCCGTACGACGACGACCCGGCGGGCGCCGGCGTCCAGCACCTCGTCGAGGTTGTCGAGGCCGATGCCGCCGATGGCGAACCAGGGGCGGCCGGTGCCGAGGGCGGCGGCGTACCGGACCAGGCCGAGGCCTGGGGCGTGGCGGCCGGGCTTGGTGGGGGTGGGCCAGCAGGGGCCGGTGCAGAAGTAGTCCACGCCCTCCTGCACGGCTGCCGCGGCGGCCTCGGACTCGGCGTGCGTGGAGCGGCCGATCAGGATGTCCTCGCCGAGGACGGCCCGGGCCGCGGGGACGGGGAGGTCGCCCTGTCCCAGGTGCAGTACGTCGGCGCCGGCGGCGTGGGCGACGTCCGCGCGGTCGTTCACCGCGAGCAGCTTGCCGTGCCGGGCGCAGGCGTCCGCGAGAACCGCCAGGTGCTCCAGCTCCTCGGCGGCCTCCATGCCCTTGTCCCTGAGCTGGACGATGTCGACGCCGCCGGCCAGGACCGCGTCCAGGAACTCCGGGAGGTCGCCCTGCCGCTTGCGGGCGTCGGTGCAGAGGTAGACCAGGGAGTCGGCGAGGCGGGCGCGCGGGGCCGTGCCTGCGGCGGTGTCGGGCATGCGGGAGTCCCCCGTGTGTCGGTGGCGGCCGGGCCCGGCCGGCGCGGGGCGGGCCCGGGTGGGTCGTCGGCGGATGCCCCGGCCCACCAGGGGCCGGCGGAGCACACGCCGCAACGGACCCTATGCCGCCGCCCCGGCGACCGGGAGACCCGGCCGCGATCGGGCCCCGTCCGGCGCCGCTGCCACGCCTTCGTCCCGGCGCCCTGCACGAGCGGCGCCGGGACGGTCGAGGCGGTGGCGGTTCACGTCCGGGTACGGGTACGGGCGCGGGGACGAGCACAAGTGCGCGTACCGGCACGGATGTGCGTACCGGCGCGCGTGCGGGTCCCGGCGGTCCGCCCCGGGGCACGTCCCGGGGTCAGACCGCGAGCGCCTGGGCGCGGCGCTTCACCTCCGTGCCACGGTTCTCGCTCAGCGCCTGCGCGGGCGTGCCCGGCAGGCTCTCGTCGGGGGTGAAGAGCCAGTCCAGCATCTCTTCGTCCGTGAAGCCGTCGTCCCGCAGGAGCGTCAGGGTCCCGGAGAGGCCCTTGACGACCTTGTCCCCGTCGATGAAGGCGGCGGGGACGTGCAGTGCGCGGTTCTCACCTCGGCGTACGGCGATGAGCTGGCCGTCCTTGACCAGCTGCCGGACGCGCGTCACCTCGACGCCGAGCATCTCGGCGATGTCGGGCAGGGTGAGCCAGGCGGGGACGAGAGCATCGATCTTTGCGTCAATCTCGGTCACGGGACAAGCGTGCCATCTGCCACCGACGGTCGGAAGCCAGGCCCCTCCACCTGGGCTGATGTTTCACCCCGGGCGGATGGCCGGGCAGGGAGTACGAGGGCACCGGGGGACCCGGCGCTCACGCCGCCCTCGCCGACTTCAGCGGTCTCGCCGGGTCGGCCAGCAGTGTCCCGTCCACCGCCGTGCCCGCCTCGATCAGCCGGCGCCCCTGGGCCAGGTCGCGGGGGCGGCCCACGGCCAGCAGCGCGACCAGCCGGGACCCGCGGAGCCAGCAGACCGTCCACGCCGGTCCGTCCGCCTCCCCGCGCCACACCGTCCGGTCGGCGTCCGCGTGGTGTCCGGCGTACTGGACGAAGCGTCCGAACTGCTCGGACCAGAAGTACGGCACCGGGTCGTACACCGCCGGGGGCTCACCGGTGGCCGCCCCGGCGATGTTCGCCGCGACCGTGCGCGGGCCCTGGAGGGCGTTGTCCCAGTGGTGCACCAGCAGGCGTTCGCCGTACCGCTCCGAGGGGAAGGACGCGCAGTCGCCGACCGCGTACACGTCCGGCACTGAGGTCGTCAGGCGGGCGTCGGCGACCACCTCGCCGTACCGGCCCAGCTCGATACCGGAGCCGGCCAGCCAGGCGGTTGCGGGGCGGGCACCGATCCCGACGACGACGGCGTCCGCGGCCAGCCGCGAGCCGTCGTCCAGCACCACCGCGCCCGGCTCGACGCGCTCCACGCGCGCGTGCGTCCGCAGCTCCACTCCCGCGTCGCCGTACCAGGAGGTCATCGGGGCGGCCACCTCGGCGGGCAGCGCCTCGGCCAGCGGGCGGGCGGCGGCCTCCACGACGGTGACCGCGCAGCCCGCCTCGCGCGCCGCCGTGGCGAACTCGGCGCCGATCCAGCCGGCGCCGACGACCACCACGTCCTGCCGGCGCGCGAGCACCGGCCGCAGCCGTTCGGCGTCGTCCAGGGTGCGCAGCAGGTGGACGCCGGGGACCCCTTCGGTGCCCGGCAGCCGGACCGGTTCGGCGCCGGTCGCGACGACCAGGACGTCGTAGGGGACCGGCCCTGCCTCCG
The DNA here is from genome assembly GCF_042717095.1 of Streptomyces sp. NPDC058632. Classification (NCBI taxonomy): domain Bacteria; kingdom Bacillati; phylum Actinomycetota; class Actinomycetes; order Kitasatosporales; family Streptomycetaceae; genus Streptomyces; species Streptomyces sp. NPDC058632. The sequence goes on from NZ_JBHXQZ010000046.1 coordinate 10,675, forward strand.
TGTCCAGCTCGTGGTCGGCGGGGCGCAGCCCGAACACCTCGCAGCCGAGCCGCAGTTCGATGCCGAGTGCCTCGAAGTCGACGTCGAGGGCGGAGTCCTCCGCCGTCCCGAGCAGGACGGCCTTGGACAACGGCGGTCTGTCGTACGGCTGGTGGGGCTCGGCGCCGATGAGGGTCACGGCGCCGGTGAAGCCCTGCTCGCGGAGGGCGACGGCGGTCTGCACACCGGCCATGCCGGCTCCCGTCACCACCACGCGCCGCGGCCCGGACGACCCTCGTTCCTGCGTCTGCTCGCTCACCTGATCACCATAGACACCCGTCCCGTGGCCGGTCGGTCCCAGGGTCCGGTCCGGTCAGGGGGTCGTGAGCTGCTCCACCACGCTGGTGCCGCTGCCCGGCTGCGACTCCCACTCCCAGGTCTCCTCCAGCCGCACCCTCCCGTCGGGCAGTTCCACGACCGTCGACGCGCAGTGTCCGCTCGAGGTGGTGCCGTCCCGCCCCAGCTGCACGTACCGGAAGTCCAGCCGGTCCCCTTCCCTGGTGCCCACCAGGTGCCCGCGGACGACGTCACCGCCCGCGTACTCGGCCCAGATCCGGCCGTCCCGCTCGTGGTAGACGAACCGGGTGCGGGCACCGACCTGCCCCGGCGCCTGGTCGGCGACCGGGGAGAGGACTAGGCCGTCGAGCGAACCGGCCATGTGAAGGCTCCCTACGCGTTCGTTGTTCCGGCATTGTTCGAGGGCTAGGCTGGCCACCGTAGAACACGCGCGGGAGTCCGGACGCACCGGGCTGAGAGGGAGGCTGGCGGCCTCCGACCGTATGAACCTGATCCGGGTCATGCCGGCGAAGGGAGGGGCTGGACGCCCATGTCGCCCACGCACACCTCAGGTGCCTCGGGTACCCCGGACGCCCCGGGCACCCCGCACGCCCCGGGACGTTCTCCGGACGTCCTCGTCGTCGGGGGCGGGATCATCGGCCTGGTCACGGCCTGGCGGGCCGCACAGCGCGGGCTGGCCACGACCGTGCTGGACCCCGAACCGGGCGCCGGTGCCGCCCGGGTGGCCGCCGGGATGCTGGCCGCCGTCACGGAACTGCACTACGGCGAGCAGACCCTGCTCGGTCTGAATCTCGCCTCCGCGCGCCGCTACCCCGACTTCGCCGCCGAGCTCACCGAGGCCACCGGCCACGACCTCGGCTACCGCCGCTGCGGCACACTCGCGGTCGCACTGGACGCCGACGACCGCGCCCATCTGCGCGAACTGCACGTCCTGCAGCAGCAGTCGGGGCTCGACTCGCAGTGGCTGTCCGGGCGGGACTGCCGGCGCCTGGAACCGATGCTCGCCCCGGGGGTGCGCGGCGGGCTGCGGGTGGACGGCGACCACCAGATCGACCCCCGGCGCCTGGCGGCCGCGCTGGTGACTGCCTGCGAGCGGGCGGGCGTGGTCCTGCACCGCGCGTGGGCCGAGCGGCTCACCGTCAGCGGGGAGCGGGCCACGGGCGTGGTCACCGCCGACGGCACCGCTCTGGGCGCCGGACAGGTGGTGCTCGCCGGGGGCAGCCTGAGCGGGCGGCTCGCGGGGATCCCGGCGGAGGTACGGCCTCCGGTACGTCCCGTGAAGGGGCAGGTGGTCCGGCTGGCGATGCCGGACCGGTTCGGTCCGCTCCTGAGCCGGACGGTACGCGCGGTGGTGCGCGGCAGCCATGTGTACCTGGTGCCGCGCGAGAACGGCGAGCTGGTGATCGGGGCGACCAGCGAGGAACAGGGCTGGGACACGACCGTCACCGCGGGCGGGGTGTACGAACTGCTGCGCGACGCCCACGAACTCGTCCCCGGGATCACCGAACTGCCGTTCACCGAGACCCGGGCCGGGCTGCGCCCCGGCTCCCCGGACAACGCGCCGCTGCTCGGTCCGTCCGCGCTGGCGGGGCTGGTCCTCGCGACCGGGCACCACCGCAACGGCGTGCTGCTCACGCCGGTCACCGGCGACGCCCTGGCCGAGGTTCTGACCACCGGTGAACTCCCGGCCGAGGCCCGCCCCTTCACTCCCCGGCGGTTCACCGCCGCCGCACTCACGGAGCAGCCCGCATGAACGATCCGGCGAAGGTCCCGGCCGGCCGGACCGGCACCGTCTCCGTCTGCGTCAACGGGGAGCCGCGCGAGGTGGCTCCGGGTACGGCGCTCGACGCGCTGGTCGCCACCCTGACCTCTGCTCCCTCCGGGGTGGCCGCCGCCCTCAACGAGACCGTCGTCCCGCGTGCGCAGTGGCCGCTCACGTCCCTCTCCGAGGGGGACCGGGTGGAAGTCCTGACCGCCGTCCAAGGAGGCTGACCATGGCCGACGATCCGTTCGTTCTCGGCGGTACGTCCCTCACGTCCCGGCTGATCATGGGGACCGGCGGTGCGCCCAGCCTCGAGGTGCTGGAGCGGGCGCTGGTGGCGTCCGGGACGGAGCTGACGACCGTCGCGATGCGTCGGGTGAACGCCTCGGTGCACGGCTCGGTCCTGTCGGTGCTGGACCGGCTGGGCATCCGGGTGCTGCCGAACACGGCGGGCTGCTACACCGCCGGTGAGGCGGTGCTCACCGCGCGTCTCGCGCGGGAGGCGCTCGGCACCGATCTGGTCAAACTGGAGGTCATCGCCGACGAGCGCACCCTCCTGCCGGATCCGATCGAGCTGCTGGAGGCGGCGGAGACCCTGGTCGACGACGGGTTCACGGTGCTGCCGTACACCAATGACGATCCGGTGCTGGCGCGGAAGCTGGAGGACGTCGGCTGTGCGGCGATCATGCCGCTCGGGTCGCCGATCGGGTCGGGACTCGGCATCCGCAACCCGCACAACTTCGAGCTGATCACGCAGCACGCGCGTGTACCGGTGATTCTGGACGCGGGTGCCGGTACGGCGTCGGACGCGGCGCTGGCGATGGAGCTGGGGTGCGCGGGGGTGATGCTCGCCTCCGCGGTGACGCGGGCGCAGGAACCGGTGCTGATGGCTGCCGCCATGCGGGGTGCGGTCGAGGCGGGGCGGCTGGCGCGGCGGGCGGGGCGGATTCCGCGGCGGCACTTCGCCGAGGCGTCGTCTCCCGCGGAGGGCCTCGCGGTGTTGGATCCGGAGCGGCCCGCGTTCTGAGGGTTCTCCCACCCGCGCACCATCCGTTTCCAGCCGGTCGGGAGGTGGAGGCTCCTCGCGGGGGTGTGTCGCCGTCGGCGGCTGCCGCGCCGTGTGCGTGGGTTGCGTCACAGGTCGGCCGCAGTCGCGGTGCGATCCGCGACGAAGCGGTGGGGGGTGTCGGCGGCTGCTCGTAGACTCGCCTGCGTGGACACGACCCTTCAGGACCCTCTGGTCGGGCAGGTGCTCGACGGCCGGTACCGCGTCGAGGCGCGTATCGCGGTCGGCGGGATGGCCACGGTCTACCGGGCCGTGGACACCCGTCTCGACCGCGTGCTCGCGCTCAAGGTGATGCACCCGGCGCTCGCCGCCGACGGCTCCTTCGTCGACCGGTTCATCCGCGAGGCGAAGTCGGTGGCCCGCCTGGCCCATCCGAACGTGGTCCAGGTCTTCGACCAGGGCACCGACCGGGGGTACGTGTATCTGGCGATGGAGTACGTCGCCGGCTGCACCCTGCGGGACGTGCTGCGCGAGCGCGGGGCGCTGCAGCCGCGGGCCGCGCTGGACATACTGGAGCCGGTGCTGGCCGCGCTCGGCGCCGCCCACCGCGCCGGTTTCGTACACCGGGACATGAAGCCGGAGAACGTGCTGATAGGGGACGACGGCCGGGTCAAGGTCGCCGACTTCGGCCTGGTCCGGGGCGTGGACACGGTGACGAACACCACCGGCACCGTACTGGGCACGGTCTCCTACCTGGCGCCGGAGCAGGTCGAGAGCGGTACCGCCGATCCCCGCGTGGACGTCTACGCGTGCGGCATCCTGCTCTACGAGATGCTGACGGGTGAGCGGCCGCACGAGGGCGACTCCCCCGCGATCGTGCTCTACAAGCATCTGCACGACGACGTGCCGCCGCCGTCGGCCGCCGTGCCCGGTATGGCGTACGCGCTGGACGAGCTGGTCGCGTCGGCCACCGCGCGCAACCCGGAGGTCCGCCCGTACGACGCGGTGGCGCTGCTCGCGCAGGTCCGCGGGGCCCGCGGCGGCCTCGACGCGGCGCAGCTGGACGCGGCTCCGCCGCAGGCGCTGTCGTCGGAGCACCACAACGCCGATGACCGTACGAGCGTCATCCCGCGCGCGCTGACGGTGCCCCGCCCGCTGCCCGTCAACGAGGACACGGACCACCGCACCAGCCGGCTCCAGTCCCCGGCGCCGCTGCCGCCCCGGCGCGGTCCGGGGCGGCTCGCTCCGGCGCTGCGGCGCGGCCCGATGGCGCTCGTCGTCGTGGTGCTGCTGGTCCTCGGGGCCGGAGCGGGCGTCTGGTACATCAACTCGGGCCAGTTCACCAAGGTCCCGCCGCTGCTGGCGAAGACCGAGAGGGAGGCCCGGGACCGGCTTGCGGAGGCCGGGCTGGGCGTCGGGCAGGTCGAGGAGGCCTACAGCGACTCCGTGGATCGGGGCACGGTGATCAGTACGGACCCGGAGGCGGGCGAGCGTATCCGCGGCACGGACTCGGTCTCGCTGACCCTCTCCAAGGGGCCGAAGACCGTGAAGGTGCCCGATGTGGACGGCGTCGCGCTGGACGAGGCGCGGTCCGCGCTGAGGAACGTGGGCCTGGAGCCCGGCATGGTCACCCGGGAGTTCAGCGAGGACGTGGCCAAGGACTCCGTGATCTCCACCGGGCCGGCCGGGGGCACCGAGGTCCGTGCGGGCTCGGCGGTGGCGCTCACCGTGAGCAAGGGCAACCCGGTGGACATCCCCGAGGTGACCGGCGAGGACCTTCGGGGCGCGCGCGCCGAGCTGGAGGAGGCCGGCCTCGAGGTGGAGGTCGCCACCGGGCGGATCACCTCCGAACACGACGCGGGCCGGGTGGCCCGGCAGAGCCCGGAGGCGGGCAGTGAGGCCGTCGAGGGGGACACCGTGACGCTGACGCTGTCCAAGGGCCCCGAGCTGATCGAGGTTCCCGACGTGGTCGGCGACAGCGTGGACGAGGCCACCAGGACGCTGGAGGCGGCCGGGTTCCGGGTCGAGGAGGACCGCGGGCTGCTCGGACTGTTCGGCGACACCGTCGACGAGCAGTCCGTGGCGGGCGGGGACACCGCCCCCGAGGGCTCGACGATCACCCTCAGGATCCGCTGATCCCCCGGTCCGCCGACGGCCGCCGGACGTACGCATGACACCCTGGACGGGTGAAGAGTCACCTGTCCGGCCCCGTCCGCAACCCGGTCGGCGGTCATGTCCCCGTGGCCGGCGGCCTGCGTTCCGTCGGCCTGTCCTACGCCCGTGAGCTGCGTGCGGAGGCCGTGCAGGTCTTCGTCGCCAATCCGCGCGGCTGGGCGACGCCGGTGGGCAGCCCGAAGCAGGACGAGGCCTTCCGCGAGACGTGCGCGGCCGAGGCGATCCCGGCGTACGTGCACGCCCCGTACCTGATCAACTTCGGGTCCCACACCCGGGCGACCGCCGAACGGTCCGCCGAGTCGCTGCGGCACTCGCTGCGGCGCGGGCGCGAGATCGGGGCCCTGGGCGTGGTGGTCCACACCGGCAGCGCGACCGGCGGACGCGAGCGGTCGGTGGCGCTGGCGCAGGTACGGGAGTATCTGCTGCCGCTGCTCGACGAGCTCACCCATGACGACGACCCGTTCGTGCTGCTGGAGTCGACGGCCGGCCAGGGCTCCTCCCTCTGCTCGCGGACCTGGGACTTCGGGCCGTACTTCGAGGTGCTGGACGCCCATCCGAAGCTGGGCGTCTGCCTGGACACCTGCCATGTCTTCGCGGCCGGCCACGATCTGGCCGAGCCGGGCGGGATGCACCGGACGCTGGACCTGCTGGTGGACACGGTCGGCGAGGGACGGCTGAGACTGATCCACGCCAATGACTCGATGGATGTGGTCGGCGCGCACAAGGACCGCCACGCGAACATCGGCGACGGCCACATCGGTGAGGACCCGTTCCGCGCCCTGATGACGCACCCCGCGACCGAGGGCGTACCGCTGATCATCGAGACGCCCGGCGGCAAGGAGGGCCACGCGGCGGACGTGGAGCGGCTGAAGAAGCTCCGGGAGTCGTCGTAGCCCACCCGGTCCGCCCGCCCGTCCCGCTCTCGCGCTCCTGGCGGACGCGCGCCGGACCGGCTCAGGGCTCGGGGCCGTCCCCGGGCTCCTCCTGGTACGAGTAGCGCTGTTCCTTCCAGGGGTCGCCGACGTTGTGATAGCCGCGCTCCTCCCAGAAACCGCGGCGGTCGTCGGTCATGTACTCCACTCCGCGGACCCATTTGGGCCCTTTCCAGGCGTACAGATGGGGAACGACCAGACGGAGCGGAAACCCGTGCTCGGCGGTCAGCAGCTCACCGTCCTTGTGGGTGGCGAAGAGGGTCCGCTCGGACGAGAAGTCCGCCAGGCGCAGGTTGGAGCTGAATCCGTACTCGGCCCACACCATCACGTGGGTGACGTCGGGCGCGGGCGGGACGAGCTCCAGGAGGGTGCGCGCCGGAACGCCGCCCCATTCGGCGCCGAGCATGCTGAACTTGGTGACGCAGTGCAGGTCGGCCACGACGCTGCGGTACGGCAGGGCCGTGAACTCCTCATGGTTCCAGCAGTGCTTGTCGCCGCCTGCGGTGGCGCCGAACACCCTGAAATCCCAGCGCTCGGCCCGGAACCTGGGCACCGGCCCGTAGTGCGTGACCGGCCAGCCCTTCTGCAGCCGCTGCCCCGGCGGAAGCTCGAACCGTGCCCCTTCCTCCGCTGCGCGCTCCCCCGATTCGCGTTCCGCCGGCTGACCCATGCTTCCATCCTGACAGACCCGGCGTGACGCATCGGACCGGGGCCCTACGAAGCCGGGCAATCCACACCGAATAGCTGCAAGCATGCCCTTACTTACTAAGTCAATGCTTACTGGACGATCTTCTCCACCGGTGGAATCATGCGGCACACCTGGCCCGTACATTCGTGTGGAAGGAGCCTCCGCGATGCAGGGCGACCCCGAGGTCATCGAATTCCTCAACGAGCAGCTGACCGCCGAGCTGACCGCGATCAACCAGTACTTCCTGCACTCGAAGCTGCAGGACCACAAGGGCTGGACCAAACTCGCCGAGTACACACGCGCCGAGTCCTTCGACGAGATGCGGCACGCGGAGGTCCTCACCGACCGCATCCTGCTGCTCGACGGCCTGCCCAACTACCAGCGGCTCTTCCACGTCCGGGTCGGGCAGACGGTGACGGAGATGTTCCAGGCCGACCGGGAGGTCGAGATCGAGGCCATCGACCGCCTGCGCCGGGGCGTGGAGGTCATGCGCCACAAGAACGACATCACGTCCGCCAACGTCTTCGAGGCGATCCTCGCCGACGAGGAGCACCACATCGACTACCTGGACACCCAGCTGGAACTCATCGAGAAGCTGGGCGAGGCACTGTATCTGTCGACGGTGATCGAGCAGTCCCAGCCGGACCCCTCGGGCCCGGGGACGGGCGGGTTCTCGACCCGCTAGCCGGCGGCCGACAGGCCTTACGCGGCTTCGGGCAGCTCCGTCGCGAGGAGCGGCCGGCCCTGGTCGGCCAGCTGTCGGCGGGGGCAGGCGCCACGGCCGAGCAGCGCCTGGATGCGCCGCACGCAGCCGCCGCAGTCGGTGCCGGCCTTGCAGGCGGAGGCGATCTGCCGAGGAGTGCAGGCCCCGGCGTCCGCGTGACTCCTCACCTGTTCCTCGGTCACCCCGAAGCAGCTGCAGACGAACACGCGGTTCACCTCCCGACGTAGTACTGGGTCGTGCCGTCCCGACCCCTGATCGGTGAGGCTAACCTAACCTTACCTGTCTCCCCAAGGGCACAAAAGTGGGGTGGGGCACGGATCCTGTGTGATCCGTGCCCCACCCCCAGCCGTTTCGGCGGGTGAGCGGTGTTACTGGTCCCGGTACATCTCGGCGACGAGGAACGCCAGGTCCAGCGACTGGCTGCGGTTGAGCCGCGGGTCGCAGGCGGTCTCGTAGCGCTGGTGCAGGTCGTCGACGAAGATCTCGTCGCCGCCGCCCACGCACTCGGTGACGTCGTCGCCGGTGAGCTCCACGTGGATGCCGCCGGGGTGGGTGCCCAGCTCCTTGTGGACCTCGAAGAAACCCTTCACCTCGTCGAGCACGTCGTCGAAGCGCCGGGTCTTGTGACCGGAGGCCGCCTCGAAGGTGTTGCCGTGCATCGGGTCGGTCACCCAGGCGACGGCGGCACCGGAGGCGGTGACCTTCTCGACCAGCTCGGGCAGCTTGTCGCGGACCTTGTCCGCGCCCATGCGGACGATGAAGGTCAGCCGGCCGGGCTCGCGGTCCGGGTCGAGACGCTCGATGTACTGCAGCGCCTCCTCGGCCGTCGTCGTCGGGCCGAGCTTGATGCCGATGGGGTTGCGGACCCGCGAGGCGAACTCGATGTGCGCGTGGTCCGGCTGCCGGGTGCGCTCGCCGATCCACACCATGTGCGCGGAGACGTCGTACAGCTGCCCGGTGCGCGAGTCCACGCGGGTCAGCGCCGACTCGTAGTCCAGCAGCAGCGCCTCGTGCGAGGAGAAGAACTCGACGGTCTTGAACTCCTCCGGCTCGGCCCCGCAGGCCTGCATGAAGTTCAGCGCCTGGTCGATCTCCCGGGCGAGCTGCTCGTAGCGCTGGCCGGACGGGGACGACTTCACGAAGTCCTGGTTCCAGGCGTGCACCTGGCGCAGGTCGGCGTAACCGCCGGTGGTGAAGGCGCGCACCAGGTTCAGCGTGGAGGCCGAGGCGTGGTACATCCGCTTCAGCCGCTCGGGGTCCGGGACGCGGGCGGCCTCGGTGAAGTCGAAGCCGTTGACGGAGTCGCCCCGGTAGGTGGGCAGCGTCACGCCGTCGCGGGTCTCGGTCGACTTGGAGCGCGGCTTGGAGTACTGGCCGGCGATCCGGCCCACCTTCACCACGGGCACGGACGCGGCGTACGTCAGTACGGCACCCATCTGGAGCAGCGTCTTGAGCTTGGCCCGGATGTGCTCGGCGGACACCGCGTCGAAGGACTCGGCACAGTCGCCGCCCTGGAGGAGGAACGCCTCTCCCTTGGCGACGGACGCCATCCGGGCGCGCAGCTGGTCGCACTCGCCCGCGAAGACGAGCGGCGGATACGACTCGAGGTCCGCGATCACTGCGCGCAGAGCCTCGGTGTCGGGGTACTCGGGCTGCTGCGCCGCGGGCAGGTCTCGCCAGGTGTTGCCAGCGCTCGGGCTGGTCTTAGCGTTCACGGTCACGCCTCAACATTACGGGGTGGGACGGCGCCTTCCGGGCCATGACCAGCAAGTGAGACGGGGGATACGTTCCGTGGCCGTGCGCGGGACATGCGCTAGGGTGCGTCCCGTGTTCGCGCTTTCGACCCGGAACGGTTCGGCCCAGAACCCTTCCGCCCCGAACTGGTGGTGGCCCGCTTCTCCGGCGGCCCACTGACCTCGTAGCGCGTACGCAGGACTTCGCGAAGGCCGCCCGAGGGGCGGCCTTCGGCGTGCGCGGACAGCGCGGCGCCCGCGGGTCGGCCCTCCCGTATCGAGGGAACACGACCGATGAACCGACCGATGAACCACCCGGTGGACCTGCTCGGCCTGCTGGACGATCCCCGTCCGTTCGCCCTGCTGCGCCGCCGCACGCCCGGCCACGACGACACCGTGGTGGAGTTGCTGCTCGGCCCCGTCACCTCCCGTGACCGCCTGGCGGACCTGCCCGACGAGGGGCTTGCGCTCATCCCCTTCCGGCAGATCCGGGAGCGCGGTTTCGACGTGCGCGACGACGGCACCCCGCTGCTGGTGCTGACCCCCGAGGAGCGCCACGAGATCCCGCTCGCCGAAGCCCTGGCGCGGCTGCCCGCGCACGACGTACGGGTGGAGGGCGGCGGCTTCGACGTCGACGACGAGGAGTACGCCGGGATCGTCGGGCGGGTGCTGCGGGAGGAGATCGGGCGGGGCGAGGGCGCCAACTTCGTGATCCGGCGGACGTACGAGGGGGAGATCCCCGGGTTCGGGCGGGCCGACGCGCTGGCGCTGTTCCGGCGGCTGCTGGCGGGCGAACGGGGCGCGTACTGGACGTTCGTGGTGCACACCGGGCGGGAGGCGGGAGGGCGGACGCTGGTCGGGGCGAGCCCCGAGGTCCATGTGCGCGCGTCCGGCGGGACGGTCGTGATGAACCCGATCAGCGGCACCTACCGCTACCCGGCCGGCGGGCCGACCCCCGGGCATCTGCTGGAGTTCCTCGCCGACGGCAAGGAGATCGAGGAGCTGTCGATGGTCGTCGACGAGGAGCTCAAGATGATGTGCACCGTCGGCGACATGGGCGGAGTCGTGGTCGGGCCCCGGCTGAAGGAGATGGCGCACCTCGCGCACACCGAGTACGAGCTGCGCGGCCGGTCCTCGCTGGATGTGCGGGAGGTACTGAAGGAGACCATGTTCGCCGCGACCGTCACGGGGTCGCCGGTGCAGAACGCCTGCCGGGTGATCGAGCGGCACGAGTCCGGTGGGCGCGGCTACTACGCGGGAGCGCTGGCGCTGCTCGGCCGGGATGCGGGCGGCGGGCGGGAAGGGTCCGTCGGGGCCCAGACCCTCGACTCCCCCATCCTCATCCGCACCGCCGACATCGACGCGGCCGGACGGCTGCGGGTGCCGGTCGGCGCCACGCTGGTGCGGGGTTCCGACCCCGCGGGCGAGGTCGCCGAGACCCACGCGAAGGCGGCCGGGGTGCTGGCCGCGCTGGGGGTGCGCCCCGGGCGGCCGCGCGAGGAGTCCGTACGGCCGCGGCTGGCGGACGACCCCCGGGTGCGGGCGGCGCTGGACGGGCGGCGGGCCTCGCTGGCCCCGTTCTGGCTGCGGATGCGGGAGCAGCGGCCGTCGGACGGCCCGGCCGGCCGGGCGCTGGAGGGTCATGCGCTGGTCGTCGACGGGGAGGACACCTTCACGGCGATGCTCGCGCACGTGCTGCGCGCCTCGGGGCTCGCGGTCACCGTCCGCCGGTACGACGAACCCGGGCTGCGGGAGCTGGTGCTCGGGCACGACGGCCCGGTCGTGCTGGGCCCCGGTCCCGGTGACCCGTCCGACCCGCAGGATCCCAGGATGCGGTTCCTGCGCGCTCTGACCGCCGAGGTGCTCGGGGCGGACCGGCGGCACGGCGTCCTCGGTGTCTGTCTCGGCCATGAGCTGATCGCGGCCGAGCTGGGTCTGGAGACCGTCCGCAAGGAGGTGCCGTACCAGGGGACGCAGACGGAGGTCGACCTGTTCGGGCGGCCGGAGACGGTCGGCTTCTACAACAGCTTCGTCGCGCGCTGCGACGACGGGGCGGCGGCGGAGCTGGCGGCGCACGGTGTCGAGGTCAGCCGCGCGGCGAACGGCGAGGTGCACGCGCTGCGCGGACCCCGGTTCGCGGCGCTGCAGTTCCACCCCGAGTCGGTGCTCACCCTGAACGGCGCGGCGATCGTCGCCGAGCTGATGGGTCAGCTGCGCGGGACCAGGACGTTCTCCGAGCGGCGGCCCTCGGTGTAGTCGAGGACGTTGCGCACCGTGGTGTCGATGATCTGGCCGACGGCGTCCACGGTGTAGTACGCCTGGTGGGACGTGACCAGCACGTTCGGGAAGGTGACGAGGCGGGCCAGGGTGTCGTCCTCGATGGCCTCCAGGGACTTGTCGAGGAAGAACAGGCCCGCCTCCGCCTCGTACACGTCCAGTCCGACACCGGTGAAGCGGCCCGCCCGCAGTTCGGCGACGAGGGCGGCGGTGTCGACGAGTCCGCCGCGGCTGGAGTTCACCAGGATCGCGTCGTCCCGCATGGTCCGCAGGGCGGCCCCGTCGATCAGGTGGAGGGTCTCCGGCAGCAGCGGAACGTGCAGGCTGACCAGGTCGGACTCGGCGAGCAGCTGTTCCTTGGGGACGTAGGTCATGCCGAGGTCCCGGCAGGCGGGGTTCTCGGCGGCGTCCCAGCCGAGCAGCCGCATGCCGAAGCCGTGCGCGATCCGGGTGAAGGCCTCGCCGATCTTGCCGGTGCCGATGACGCCGGCGGTGCGGCCGTGCATGTCACGGCCCATCAGTCCGTCGAGCCGGAAGTCGAAGTCGCGGGTGCGGGTGGAGGCGCGGACGATACGCCGGTTGACGGCCATGGCGAGGGCCCAGGCGAACTCGGCGACCGAGTGGGGCGAGTAGTACGACACCCGGGCGACCGTCAGGCCGAGCCGCCCGGCGGTCTTCAGGTCGACGTTGTTGAAGCCGGTGGACCGCTGGGCGATCATCCGGGTGCCGCCGGCCGCCAGGCTCTCCAGGACTCCGGCGCCGAGGTCGCAGTTGACGCTGGTGGAGATCACCTCGTGGCCCGTCGCGATGGGCACGGTGTCCTCGTTGAGGAAGACGTCCAGGCCGCGCACCTCGTGGTGCCCTTCGAAGGCCCGCTCGATCAGGGGCTTCTCGTCTGCCTGCACACCGAACGCGAGGATCTCCACAGGGTCCCTCCGGGGGTCGTGCCGGGAACGCTTCCGTACGCGGCGACTGCCGCATGCGCGAATATACGGGGCCGGGGGCGGATGCGCCTGGGCCGGACGGGGCAGGAGCGGCGCGTTTCGGACCCCGGGTGCCGGGTCCGGCCGGAAAGGCCAACCACCGGACGGTTCAAGGTGTTTGGCCGGTGCTACTCGTCGTCGAGGCCGCGTTCGATGGCGTAGCGGACGAGTTCCACGCGGTTGTGCAGCTGGAGCTTGCCGAGGGTGTTCTGCACGTGGTTCTGCACCGTGCGGTGGGAGATGACGAGCCGTTCGGCGATCTGCTTGTAGCTGAGGCCCTTGGCGACCAGGCGCAGCACCTCGGTCTCCCGGTCGGTCAGCCGGGGCGCCTTGGACGCGCCGCTCTCCGGGGCGGTTGCCGGGTCGGAGGCCAGCCTGCGGTACTCGCCGAGGACCAGTCCGGCCAGGCCCGGGGTGAACACCGGGTCGCCGACGGCCGTACGGCGCACCGCGTCCTGCAGTTCCTGGGTGGAGGCGGACTTCAGCAGATAGCCGGTGGCCCCGGACTTCACCGCCTCCAGCACGTCGGCGTGTTCGCCGCTCGCCGAGAGCACCAGCACCCGCAGCGCCGGATCCTCGGCGACGACCTCCTTGCAGACCTGGACGCCGGGCTTGCCGGGCAGGTTCAGGTCGAGGACGAGGACGTCGGGGGCGACCGCCCTGGCGCGGCGCACGGCCTGGTCGCCGTCGCCCGCGGTGGCGACCACCTCGAAGCCGGACTCGGACAGGTCCCGGGCGACGGCGTCGCGCCACATGGGGTGGTCGTCGACCACCATCACCCTCACCGGCCCCCGCCCGCCTCCGGGTTCCCCGCCTGCCGTCTCTCCGCCTGCGTCCGTCGTCATCGCTGCTCCGCCTTCCCCCGTGCGTCCCGTTCGCCGGCACTGTCCTTGGGTACCTTCAGCTCGACCTCCGTGCCCTGGCCGGGCACCGAGATCAGTTCCGCGCTGCCGCCGAGGTCGCGCAGCCGCCCCCGGATCGACAGGACCACCCCGAGCCGCCCCTCGCCCTCGGCCCGGGCGAGCCGGCCCTCGGGGATGCCGGGCCCGTCGTCGCGGACGGTGACGATCACCTCGTCCGGTTCGTCCTCGACCAGGATCCAGGCGCGCGCGCGTGCCCCCGCGTGTTTGCGTACGTTGTCCAGGGCGGCCCCGACGGCGGCGGTGAGCTCCCGCGCGGCGGCCGGCGCGAGCGGCACCGGCGCCCCGGGTTCGGCGAGGCTGACGAGGGCGCCGGCGTACGGGGCGAGCAGGGCACGCAGGTCGACGGGTTCGCCGCCGGTGCCGTCCTGACCGTCCCGCGCCTCGTCCACGGCCCGTGCCGCCGCTCCCCCGGCCGCGTCCTCGGACGCCCTGGGGAGGGGGACCGGACCGCCGGAGACCAGGGTGCGCAGTGCCACCTCCTGCTCGCCGGCCATCCGGCCCAGCTCGGCCGCCTCGCCGCCGATCACCGCGCCGCGCCGCTGCACCATCGCGAGCACCTGGAGCACGCTGTCGTGGATGTCCCGCGCGAGCCGCTCCCGCTCCCTGGTCGCGGCCTCGATCTCCAGGGCGCGGGCGAGGGTGCGCTCGGAGGCGCGGGCGACCTCGACGACGTAGCCGATGGCGATGGACGCGACCCAGACGAGGATCACGTTGTGCACGGTGTCGCGGGCGGGGCCGCCTCGCTCGACCAGGTTGGCGACGGCGACCAGGGTGGAGGCGAGGGCGGCCCAGCGCCAGCCGCCCTTGACGGCGAAGGCGAGCACCGCGCCCGCGGTCCATATCGACGGCATCGTCGGACCGCCGGCCGCGACCCGCGCCGGGTCGTCGGCGACGGGGGTGAGCAGGATGCCGGCGAGCGCGACGGTCAGGTCGGCGGCGAGGAAGCGTTTGGTGCAGCGGGCGGCGTTCGCGACCCGGGGCAGGGTGGCCGTCGTCCACACGGTCAGCAGGGCGAAGTAGGCGACGGCGAGCCAGGGACGCTCGAACCGCTCGTAGGCGGCGGCGAACAGGCCGACCGCGTACACCGTGGCGAGGACCCGGTACCCGGCGAGCGCACTCCACAGCGGCTGCTCGACCGACATCCTCATGACTCTCTCACGCCTGGGCATGCCCTCCCCCGCCTTCGCCCCGGACCCGCCCCGTCCGCATGCTCTAGGGGGCGGACCGTCGCTGCTCGGCGGTCCGCTCCCGCTGTGCTTCCTTCTCGGCGCGGGCGAGCTCGGCCTTCGCGGCCCTCTCCGCGTCCTTCCCGGCCTTCGCCGCCTCCGCGAGCTGCCGCTTCATGGCGGTCGCGTACATGTCGACGTACTCCTGGCCGGAGAGCTTCATGATCTCGTACATGACCGCGTCGGTCACCGCGCGGAGTACGAAACGGTCGTGCTCCATGCCCTCGTAGCGGCTGAACTCCAGCGGCTTGCCGATGCGGATGCCCGGCCGGACCAGCTTGGGGACGACCTTCCCCGGCGGCTGGACCTTCTCCGTGTCGATCATGGCGACCGGGAGGACGGGCGCGCCGGTGGCGAGCGCCACGCGTGCGAGGCCGCCCGGCTTGCCGCGGTAGAGACGGCCGTCGGGCGAGCGCGTGCCCTCGGGGTAGAGGCCGAACAGCTCGCCGCGTTCGAGGACCTCCATGCCGCTCCTGATCGCCGCCTCACCGGCACCGCGCGCGCCGGAGCGGTCCACCGGGAGCTGGCCCGCGCCCCTGAAGAAGGCGGCCGTCAGCCGGCCCTTCACCCCCGGTGTGGTGAAGTACTCGGCCTTGGCTATGAAGGTGACCTTGCGGTCGAGGACGGCCGGCAGGAAGAAGGAGTCGGAGAACGACAGGTGGTTGCTGGCCAGGATGGCGGGACCTTCCGCGGGGACGTGCTCCAGGCCCTCCACCCAGGGTCTGAAGGCAAGCTTCAGCGACCCTCCGACGGTGACCTTCATCGCGCCGTACAACAACCGAGTGCCTTCCTGTGCGTGTGGCACAGACCCTAACCCGGAGCACCGTCAATGGCTCCGACGGCCCTGGTCGGTGTCGGTGCGGTCGCGTACGGTGAAGGTCCTGCAACCCGTGTGCGGCCCGTCGACTTCCTCGACCCTTTCCACGACGCCCACGACTTCGACGACTCTTACGACCGGGAGGCCGAAAGTGCCGCTCCTGACCGGAGCCGAGCCGTATCGCCATGAGGGCGGGGAGGCCGCTGTCCTCCTCTGCCACGGTTTCACCGGTTCGCCTCAGTCGCTGCGCCCGTGGGCGGAGCACTTCGCCGAGCACGGCCTGACCGTCTCGCTGCCCCTGCTCCCGGGGCACGGCACCCGCTGGGAGGACCTGCGGGCCACCGGCTGGCAGGACTGGTACGCGGAGGTGGACCGCGAGCTGCGCCTGCTGCGGGACCGCTGCTCGCGCGTGTTCGTGGCCGGTCTGTCCATGGGCGGCGCGCTGGCCCTGCGCCTGGCCGCGCGGCACGGCGACGCGGTGAGCGGGGTCATGGTCGTCAACCCGGCGAACCGGGTGCACGGACTGGCCGCGCACGCGCTCCCCGTGGCCCGCCACCTGGTCCCCACGACGAAGGGGATCGCGAGCGACATCGCGGACCCGTCGGCCACGGAGGTGGCCTACGACCGGGTGCCGCTGCACGCGGCCCACTCCCTGCGCACCTTCCTGCGCCTGCTCGACGGCGAGCTTCCCCAGGTCACCCAGCCGCTGCTGCTGCTGCACAGCCCGCAGGACCATGTGGTGCCGCCCGCCGACTCGGTCCGGATCCTCGGCCGCGTCTCGTCGCTCGACGTGACGGAGGTCCTGCTGGAACAGAGCTACCACGTGGCGACGTTGGACTACGACGCGGAGCGGATCTTCCGGAAGAGCACCGCGTTCATCGGCCGGCTCGCACCCGGCGCCGTCAAGGAGCCCGGTCTCGGCAAGGAAGGGACGACCACAGGTGGCTGAGCACGACTCGGACCGCGAGGACCGCGAAGGGCGTGAGGACCAGGAGGGGCGCGCGGCGCACGAGGCAGGTGCGGGCCAGGGACCTGACGGCCGGGGTCCCGAGGACGAGGGCCGGCCCGTTCCGTTCGACGAGGATGCCGCGTGGGAGGCGATCGTCGCCGGGTACGGTGACGAACCGCCGGACCCGGCGGGTGCCAAGCCGTTCAAGTCGGTCGAGGATCTGGCACTGCTGGAGTCCGACACCAACACCGACACCCGTACCGAGGCCGCCGACGACGGGGCGCCGACGCGGGCCGGGGACAAGCCGGTCAAGCCGCTGGGCGGTTCGGTCGCCTTCGCCCCGGGCGTGGGCGGCCCGCGCGACTACAGCGTGTCCGAGCCGTCGGAGGAGGACGGCGACGGCGACGGCGACGAGGGCCACTTCGTCCCGCCGGAGCCCCCGCCGCTTCCCGAGGCCGACGTCACGTCCAAGTTCGCGTGGCTGGGAGTGCTGGGCGGTCCGGTGCTGCTCCTGCTGGCGATACTGCTCGGCCGGGAGATGACCTGGTGGCTGACCACGCTCTGCATCGGCGGTTTCCTGGGCGGTTTCGCCACCCTGGTGATGCGGATGCGCACCGACGACGAGGAGGACGACGATCCGGGCCGGGGCGCGGTGGTCTGAGAGCGGGCCACCGTGCCCACGCACACTACGCGGCCGGCACTCTGAGCGCGGCCAGGACCGGCAGGTGATCGGTGGCCGCCCTCAGGTCGGCCTCGGTCACCCCCGGCTGGTCGAGCGGGACACCGCAGCCCAGAACCTCGACGCCCTTCGTGGCGAACAGGGCGTCGATGCGCTGATGCGGCGCGGTGGGCGTCGAGGTGTACTCACCGCCCCAGGGCTCGGCGGCCCAGCAGTCCGTGAGGGAGTCGCCCAGCCACCGGAAGGTGCGGCCGTCCGGCCGCTCGTTGACGTCACCGCCCGCGACCGCGTGCTCCACGCCCATCCCGGCGAGCCGGTCGAGAAGCATGCCGCCCTGCGCGTACCGCTCGTCCTTCGCCAGCGACAGATGGCAGCTCAGCACGCCCAGCCGGGCACCGCCGAACCGTACGACAGCGGTGGCGAAGCCGCGCCGGTGCAGTCCCGGGGTGAGCGGCAGCAGCACGTCCTCGGTGCGCTCGACGGTCGCCCGCAGCGAGCACAGGATCGCGGGCCCGGCGGCCGTGGCACCCCCGGACAGCACGACCAGCCCGGTCTGCGACGCGAGCCGCGCCAGCTTCTTGCGCCACCGGAAGAACCGCGGCGCCTCCTGGACGAGCACCAGATCGGCCGCGCACGCACCGATGATCCGGGCCAGCGCGTCGGTGTCGTCGCGCAGGGAACGGACGTTGTAACTCAGCACCCTGATGACGGCCGAACCGTCGGCCTCGGTCCGGGAGTCGGGCAGTGGCCCAGTCGTCGCCATACGGATCAAGATACGCCGGTTCCTCCCCCGCCCCTCGACGACGGCGCCCGCCGTGGTCCCGGGGAGGGAGCAGGCGGGCGGCGCCGGAGTGAGGAGGCGTCACATGATGGGGTCGGGTTCCCGGGCCAGGTCGGCCGCGCCCACCAGGCCGGCCTTGTTGCCGAGCTCGGCGGCCCGGACGTCGGCGACCGGGCGCCAGTTGCCGCCCACCAGCCAGCGCTTGTACGACTTGCGGATCGGGTCGAGGAGCAGTTCCCCCTCGTCGGAGAGACCGCCGCCGACGATGAAGGCGGAGGGGTCGAAGAGGGAGGCCAGGTCGGCGAGGCCGGCGCCGACCCACCGGGCGAGCTCCCGGTAGGAGTCGACGGCCACCGGGTCGCCCTGACGGGCGGCCATGGAGACGTGCTTGCCCTCGATGCCGTCGGGGGTGCCGTCGCCGAGGGCGAGCAGCGTCTCCGCGTTCTCCGGGGTCGCGTTGGCGCGCTGGGTGGCGTACCGGACGAGGGCGCGGCCGGAGGCGTACTGCTCCCAGCAGCCCTGCGAACCGCAGCCGCACAGCAGACCGTCCGGGACCATCCGGATGTGCCCGAACTCGGCGGCCACACCGAAGTGGCCCCGGCGCAGCTTGTTGCCGATGATGACGCCGCCGCCGAGACCGGTGCCGAGCGTGATGCAGATGACGTTGCGGTGGCCCTTGCCGGCGCCGAACTTGTACTCGCCCCAGGCCGCCGCGTTCGCGTCGTTCTCCACGACGACCGGGAGACCCACGCGGGCTTCGACCTTCTCCTTCAGCGGCTCCTGGCGCCAGTCGATGTTGGGGGCGAAGTACACCGTCGAGCGCTGGCGGTTGACGTATCCGGCCGCACCGATTCCCACGCCGACGATCTCGTTCCCCGTGCGTGCTCCGTCCACCGCGGAGGCGATGGCGTCCACGATGCCGTCGGGCGTGCCCGGGGTCGGCACCTTGTGGACCGAGAGGATGTTGCCGTCCTCATCGACCACGCCGGCCGCGATCTTGGTGCCGCCGATGTCGACGCCGATGGTGAGTCCCATGAATCCCTCAGTTCCGGTCGAGCCCCGCTACCGTCCACGGTACCCGAGGCCCTGGCACCGGCTTCCCGGTATCGGGCACCCTCAGTCCAGGTCGATGCGTTCCCCGCCGGGTCCGGGCTCGTCGCCACGGTTGCGGCGGCGGTCGTCGCCCGCGTCGCCGTCGCTGCCGCGGTCGTGCTTCCGGCTCCCGTCCTCGGGACCCTCGGAGTCGGGGGTGTCCTCGGCGTCGGGAGTGTCCTTGGCGTTCTTGGCGTCGGAGGTGTCCTTGGCCGCGTCCGGGTCCCAGGGGCGGGGGTCGCGGGTGGTCCAGCGGCGCTCCTGGTCCTGGACCGCGGAGCGGTAGGCGGCGAGGAGTTCGCTGCCGGCGGCGGCGAGGTGGTCGAAGACGTCCGGGTTGCGTTCGACGACCGGTTCCACGGCCTCCTTGGCCTGCTGGACGACCTGGCGCACCATCTGCTGCGCGGCCGGTCCGGCGACCGCGCCGAACAGCGGTGACCGGCCCCCGGTGAGCTGGTCGAACTTCTCGGCGACCACGTCGACGAGCTTGCGCAGCTCCTCGGCGGCCGAGGCGGGGGGCGGTCCGTACCGGGCGCGGCGGCGGGCCTTCTCCGCCTCGAGGTCCTCGGCGCACGCCGTCGCCCAGGCGTCCGCGTCGACGGTCCGTACGTCGTCGGTGGGGGCCGTGCGCGCGTCGGACGCGGAATCGCCCACGGGCGCGTTCCCGGTGTCGTCGGGCGGGGGGAGCTGTTCGCTCATGACGGACTCCTGACTACGGTCGGCCCTTCCGACGGTACCCGAACAGGGGTACCGGCTTCACGGGGTGCGCGGCCACAGCCGCGGATCCGGCCGGAACCGGATGCGCAGCTCCTCATCGCGCAGGGCCGCGCCGTCGACGGTGCAGCGGCGCAGCGCGGAGGGCAGCGGGACCGTCCGCCGGAACGGCCCCGCGGTGACGGCGAGTTCGTCGCCGTGCCGGATCAGGTCCAGTTCCTCGCGCCGGGCGCCGGGCAGCGGGATGTGCCAGACCAGGACGCCGTCGTCGGCGAGCCGGTCGGTGACGGGCCACCCCACCGTGGCGGGCCCCGCCTTGACGCCGGGTGCGCAGGACGCGCCGGATGCGGCGGGCACGCCCGGGACGGCGAGCGCGGTCAGGTCGTCCGGGCCGCGCGGGTCGCGGCCCAGGTGGGCGACGGGGTGGACGTCGTACGTCTGGCGCCACTCGTCCAGCGTCTTGCGCTGCTGGGCGACCGGGCCGGCGAGCCAGCTGTCCCCGACGCTCTCGGGCAGTGTCCGGCCCGCGACCAGCACGTCGGTGCGCAGTCCGCGCAGGGCGAGGCCGAGACCCGCGGTGCGTACGGCGTCGGCGCCCGCGGGGCCGGGTTCGGCGACCAGCCGTACGGCGGTGTCCCGGTCGGCGAGGACGGCCTCGACGGCGGCCAGTTCGGCGTCCCACCGGGCGGCCGTGCCGTACAGCCATTCCGCGGGCATGGGGACCCCGGCGAGGCGGCCGAGCACGGGGCGCAGGGCGCGGGCGGCCTGGCGTTCGGGCGGGAGCAGCCTGCGCATGCCGCGGCGGAGGTCCTCGGGGAGGGCGAACAGGGCGAGGGCCCGCTCGGCGGGCGGCAGGTCGACGACGAGCAGGTCGTACACGTCCGACAGCGCGGCGTCCCGCAGGGCGCGCAGCACGGCGAGTTCCTCGGCGCCGGGCAGCGGGCCGAACTCCTCGGGATCGAGCCGGGACGCGCCGAGCAGGTCGAACGCCGAGGCGGCCCGTTCCTGCAGTGCGGCCAGGCCGGCGCGGAAGTCCTCGCCGGCGTCGACCCGTCGTGCGGTGAGGCCCGGGACGACCTCGGCGGGCGCGGTGCCGACGGGCGTGCCCAGCACCGTTCCCAGCGTGTCCGTCCGGTCGGTGCCGAGCAGCAGGACGCGGGCGCCCGCGCGGGCGGCGGCGAGCGCGGTGGCCGCCGCGACGGTGGTACGTCCGTTGCCACCGGGGCCCGTGATCAGGAGGGTACGCATGAGGATGAACGGTACCGGTGCACGCACCCGCGTCCGACCGGCGCCGTTGTCCCCGCGACCGGTGCTACGCGGCCCCCGGCGCCTCGCCGGACTCCACCCGCTTCTTCAGTCCCGCCAGGGCCCGGTCGATGATGACCTTCTCGGCCTTGCGCTTGATCATGCCGAGCATCGGGATCTTGACGTCGACGGTGAGCCGGTAGGTGACCTCGGTGGTGCCCGCACCGGCCGCCTTCAGGAGGTAGGAGCCGTCCAGGGAGCGCAGCATCTGGGACTTCACCAGCGTCCAGGACACCTCGTGCCCGCCGGCCCAGGTGTACGCGAGGGTCTGGTCGTCCTTGATCGCGCCGGCGTCCATGACGAGGCGTACCTGCTCGGCACGGCCCTGGCCGTCGGTCGCGAGGACTTCCGCCTCCTTCACCTCGCCGGTCCAGTCCGGATAGCGGGCGAAGTCGGCGATCACCTCCATGACCTCGGCCGGTTCCGCCTCGATCGTGATGCTCGAGCTGGTGTGTTCCGCCATCGCCGTGGCTCCTCCAGATGCGGGCCGTGGTCGGATCGCCGTGCGCGGCCCACGCGCACGCCCGTGCAGCGGAAGGCTATCGCGCACCCCGCCGGGGCACGTCACCCGACCTGGGACATCCTCACCACTCGAGCGCCCAGGGCCGGCCGCGGCTCGCGAAGTGACCCACGTTCACGCATTCGGTGGCCCCCACCCGCATGCGACGGACCAGCGGCTGGTGCACATGCCCGAACAGCGCGTACCGGGGCCGGGTGCGGTGGATGGCGTCCAGCAGGGCGCGGCTGCCGCGCTCGAAACGGCGCGCGACGGTGTCGTACACCAGCTCCGGAACCTCCGGCGGAATGTGCGTGCACAGCACGTCGACCTCGCCGACGGCCTCGATCTTCGCCGCGTACTCCTCGTCGCCGATCTCGTACGGCGTGCGCATGGGCGTGCGCAGTCCGCCGCCGACGAAGCCGAAGACCCGGCCGCCGATCTCCACCCGCTCGCCGTCGAGGACGGTGGTGCCCGGCCCCGCGTACTCCGGCCACAAGGCCGGTATGTCGACATTGCCGTACGTGGCGTACGTAGGGGTGGGGAAGGCGGCGAACATCTCGGCGTACTGCCCCCGCACCGCCTTCCGGATCGCCGCGGCGCGGTCCGCGCCGATGCCCTCCCACAGCCGGGCCTGGAAGGCGCGCGCCTCCTCGAAGCGCCGCGCGGTGCGCAGTTCCACGATGCGGTCGGCGTTCTCGGTGCCGAACAGGTCGGGGAAGATGCCGCGCGAGTGGTCGGCGTAGTCCAGGAAGAGCACCAGGTCGCCGAGGCAGATCAGGGCGTCGGCGCCCTCACCGGCCGTGGCCAGGTCGCGGGCGTTGCCGTGGACGTCGCTGACCACATGAACGCGCGTACGGCGGTTTCCGGCCGGTGTGGATGCCATGGCGATCAAGCGTAGCCAGAGGGCGGCCCCTGTGAACAGTGGCGGCCCTACCTGCGGTTACTGGCTCCCTTTCAAGGGCGTGGACTACTGTGCGCGATGGCAACCAACCCGTTCACCCACTTGTGTGACGCAGCGAACATCTCGTCGGGACCCCCTGTCGTTCCAGCCATACCGGCGGGTAACGTCCGGGCAGTCCAGTCGTGCTCAGGATTTCAACAGGTGAATTTTTGAGCACCCGCCCGAGCCTTGGACCGCACTGTCGTCGCATCGCACACCGTCGTGGCGCCGGCGCCCTAAGAGGAGCAGCAGTCTTGCGCGAGTTCAGCCTTCCGGCTTTGTACGAGGTCCCTGCGGACGGCAATCTGACCGACATAGTCCGCAGAAACGCCGCGCAGCACCCCGATGTGGCCGTCGTCGCCCGCAAGGTCGGTGGCGTGTGGCAGGACGTGACGGCCACCGCCTTCCTCGCCGAGGTGCGGGCGGCCGCCAAGGGGCTCATCGCCTCCGGGATCCGGCCCGGCGAGCGGGTCGCCCTGATGTCGCGCACCCGTTACGAGTGGACGCTGCTCGACTTCGCGATCTGGAGCGCCGGCGCGGTCACGGTGCCGGTGTACGAGACGAGCTCACCGGAGCAGGTGGCCTGGATCCTCGGCGACTCCGGCGCCACCGCCTGTGTGGTGGAGTCGGACGGTCACGCGGCCACGGTCGACTCGGTGCGCGACCGGCTGCCCACGCTGAAGCACGTGTGGCAGATCGACCGCGGTACGGGCGAGGCCGGTGAGGGCGGCGCGGTCGAGGAGCTGGGCCGCCTCGGCCGGGACGTCACCGACGAGACGGTCGAGGAACGCAGCTCCGTCGCCGGGGCCGACGATCCGGCGACCATCATCTACACCTCCGGCACCACCGGCCGTCCCAAGGGCTGTGTGCTCACCCACCGCAGCTTCTTCGCCGAGTGCGGCAACGTCGTGGAGCGGCTGCGTCCCCTGTTCCGGACCGGCGAGTGCTCGGTCCTGCTCTTCCTTCCGCTCGCGCACGTCTTCGGCCGGCTGGTGCAGATCGCGCCGATGATCGCGCCGATCAAGCTGGGCTGTGTCCCCGACGTCAAGCAGCTCACCGACGAACTGGCCGCGTTCCGGCCGACGCTGATCCTGGGCGTGCCGCGGGTCTTCGAGAAGGTCTACAACTCGGCGCGCGCCAAGGCCCAGGCCGACGGCAAGGGCCAGATCTTCGACAGGGCGGCGGACACCGCGATCGCGTACAGCAAGGCGCTGGACACGCCGTCGGGGCCGTCCCTCGGCCTGAAGATCAAGTACAAGGTGTTCGACAAACTCGTGTACGGCAAGCTGCGCGCGGTGCTCGGCGGGCGCGGCGAGGCCGCCATCTCCGGCGGCGCCCCGCTGGGCGAGCGCCTCGGCCACTTCTTCCGCGGCATCGGTTTCACGGTGCTGGAGGGCTACGGGCTCACCGAGTCCTGCGCGGCCACCACGTTCAACCCCTGGGACCGGCAGAAGATCGGTACGGTCGGGCAGCCGCTGCCCGGCTCGGTGGTCCGCATCGCCGACGACGGCGAGGTGCTGCTGCACGGCGAGCACCTGTTCAAGGAGTACTGGAACCAGCCGGCCGCGACCGCGGAGGCGCTCGCCGACGGCTGGTTCCACACCGGTGACATCGGCACCCTCGACGAGGACGGGTATCTGCGGATCACCGGCCGCAAGAAGGAGATACTCGTCACGGCGGGCGGCAAGAACGTCGCCCCGGCGGTGATCGAGGACCGGATCCGCGCGCACGCCCTGGTCGCGGAGTGCATGGTCGTCGGCGACGGACGGCCGTTCGTGGGCGCGCTGATCACGCTCGACGAGGAGTTCCTGGGGCGCTGGGCGGCGGAGCACGGGAAGCCGGAGGGGGCGACGGCGGCGTCGCTGAGCGAGGACCCCGAGCTGCTGGCCGCGATCCAGGATGCCGTGGACGACGGGAACGCGGCGGTTTCCAAGGCGGAGTCGGTGCGGAAGTTCCGGGTGCTGCCTTCTCAGTTCACGGAGGATTCGGGGCATCTGACTCCGTCGCTGAAGCTGAAGCGGAACGTGGTGGCGAAGGACTTCGCCCACGAGGTCGAGGCGATCTACTCGAAGTAGGGATTTTCCGCCCCTGCCCCCGCCGTCCCTTCCCTCCCCGGCCCCGGGGGCACTGCCCCCGGACCCATGCTCCTCCCGCGCTCCTCGAACGCCGGAGGGGCCGGTTTCGGCCGGAGGGGCCGTTTTTTGTCTACAGCAGGGTCTTCAGGGTTTCCGCCAGGAGGTCCCAGCGCCACTTCTCCTCGACCCAGGCCCGGCCCCGTTCGCCCATGCGGCGGCGGAGCTCGGGGTCGGCGAGGAGGGCGACGATGCGGTCGGCGGACTCCGCGGGGGTGTCGCCGCGGACGACCCAGCCGGTCTCGCCGTCGAGGACCGCGTCGGGAGCACCGCCCGAGTCGCCGGCGACGACGGGCAGGCCGGTCGCGGAGGCCTCCAGGTAGACGATCCCGAGCCCTTCGACGTCCAGTCCCCCGCGCCGGGTCCTGCACGGCATCGCGAAGACGTCGCCGGCACCGTAGTGGGCGGGCAGCTCGGACCAGGGCACGGCGCCGGTGAAACGTACGGAGCCGGCCACCCCGGTGTCGTGCGCCAGCCGGCGCAGGTCCTTCTCGTAGGGCCCGCCGCCGACGATCAGCAGCACGGCGTCCGGCTCGGCGGCGAGGATCGCGGGCATCGCCCGGATCAGCGTGTCCTGCCCCTTGCGCGGCACGAGCCGGGAGACGCAGACGACCACCGGCCGGTCCGTCAGGCCGAGCCTGGCCCGGACCTCGTCGCCGCCGGAGCCGGGGTGGAAGGTCTTCTCGTCGACCCCGGGCGGCAGCTGCACCATCCGCGCGGCCGCCTCGGGCGTGAGCGCACCGGCGGTCCGCGAGCGCGTGTACTCGCCGAGGTAGGTGATCGTGTCCGTGGACTCGCCGATCCGGCGCAGCAGCTGCCGGGCCGCGGGCAGCTGGGCCCAGCCCGCCTCGTGGCCGTGGGTGGTGGCCACGATCCGCTCGGCGCCCGCCCTGCGCAGTGCCGGCGCCATCAGTCCGAGCGGTGCGGCCGCCCCGAACCAGACCGAGGTGCACCCGTGTTCGCGCAGCAGCCCGACGGCCTGCCGGGTCGCCTGCGGGGTCGGCAGCAGCATCGTCGTACGGGCGCGTACGACGGTGAAGGGCTGCTCGGCGTCGAAGGCGGCCGTCGCCCGGACGCCCTCCCCGGAGCGTTTCCAGGTCGAGGCGTGTACGACGAGCCGTGCGGGATCGAGGCGCAGCGCCATGTTGTGCAGAAACGCCTGGATACCGCCCGGCCTGGGCGGGAAGTCGTTGGTCACGATCAAGGTCTTGTGCATCGAGGCAGACCCTACCGAACCGGTGCCTCCGGCCGCGGCCACGGCGGGCCGCTGTGGCATCTCACCGGGGCGCGGGACATCATGGCCCCTTCAGGGCCGCACACGGACGCGCACGGACGGGCAGGGATCACGTGGACACGGTGGACGCGGTGGACGCGGTGGACGCGGTGGACACGGTGGGCTCGCGCGGCTCCCTCGCCGCCGGACTGCCGGTGCGCCGGCAGGCGCTGTTCCGGCCTCTGCTGGTGTGGGGACTGACGAGAGCGCTGCTGCTGCTGTGCGTCCTGAAGGTGATCGTCTTCCCCGGCCCGGACGTCACCAGCGACGTGTCCGTGATCTACCAGGGCTGGTACGAGGTCCTGCGCGCCGGAACGTTCCCGCTGGACGACGTCACCTGGCAGTACCCGCCCGCGGCGGCGCTGGCGATCCTCTCTCCCGGCCTGCTGCCGTTCCTGCCGTACGCGACCGCGTTCTTCGTCCTGGTGTTCCTCGCCGACCTGGCCACCCTGGCCCTGCTGCTGTACGCGGGCGGGCGGCCGGGCCGGACCCGGCTCGGTGCCTGGGTGTGGGTGGCGGGCGTGCCGCTGCTCGGGCCGACGGTGTACGCCCGCTACGACGTGATGGTGACCGCGGTGGCGGTGGCCGCGCTGCTGGCCGGGACCCGGCATCCCCGGCTGCTGGGGGCGCTGGCGGCGTTCGGCGCGCTGCTGAAGGTGTGGCCGGCGATGCTGCTGCTCGGTGTCCGCCGGCGTTCCGCGTGGGTGTCCGCCGTGGTGACCGGGGTCGGTGTGGCGGCCGTGTTCGCGGCGTTGATGCCGGGTGCGTTCGCGTTCCTGGGGTTCCAGCGCGACCGGGGTACGGAGGTGGAGTCGCTGGGCGCGCTGGTCTTCCACGTCGCCCGGCACCACGGCTGGGACGGCGAGGTGTTGCTGAACTACGGCTCGGTGGAGTTCCTCGGCCCGTACGTGGAGTGGGTCAGCGCGGGCGCGATGTTCCTGAGCGGGGCGGCGCTGGCCTGGCTGCTGCTGTGGCGGCTGCTGGCCCGCCGTTTCGAGGCGCACACCTTCGTCGACGCCGCGTTCGTGGCGGTGCTGATGTTCACCACCACCAGCCGGGTGATCAGCCCTCAGTACATGGTGTGGCTGGTCGGGCTCGCCGCGGTCTGCCTGTGCCGTCGTGAGAGCCGGATGCGGTGGCCGGTGGCCCTGGTGCTGGTCGCGTCGTTCGTGACGGTGCTCGAGTTCCCGGTGTGGTTCGGGCACGTGGTGGCCAGTGACGCGCTCGGCGTCACCCTGCTGTTCGTGCGCAACGGCCTGCTGGTGGCGGCCGCCTTCCTCGCCGCCCGCACACTGTGGCGCTCGACGGTCACGCCCGGGCTCCCGGCCGCCCCGGTCCCCGCTCCGGCGGCCCGCACCGCGAAGGCCCCGGTCTCCCCCTGATCCCGCCCCTGGCCCCGCCCCTGGTCCTGGCCCCTGTGCCTCAGCCGAACTGCTCGCGCAGGTAGTTCTGCCACCCCGCGGTGAACTCCTCCGGGGTGGTGCCGAGGACCCGCTGCATCGCGTCCTGAACCGCACCGTCCCGCTGCCCGTGCGCGCCCACCGCCCGGTAGAACGCACCGAGGCGTTCCTCGCCCCAGCGCTCGGCGATGAGCCGGCAGGCCATCCAGCCGCTCTCGTAGGCGCGGGCGAGGCCGTCGGCGTCGTCGGTGAAGCCGAAGTCGTCGTCGGCCGGCAGCCCGGTGGGCACCTCGCCGTGGCTCACCGCGCGGGCGAGTTCCGGCGCCGCCTCGGCCGGGAGGCGGTCGCCGTCCCGGTAGCCGACCCAGTCGGCGAAGCCCTCCGACAGCCACAGCGGGGTCGCGGCGGTGGTGTGGGCGCGGGTCGCGACATGGGTGGTCTCGTGGGTGACGACGACCTGCCGGCCCGGGTCGCCGAGCATTCCGAAGGCGTCCGGGTTGACGATGACGCGGTCCGCGGGCGCCTGCGCGCCGGCGCCGGTCTCGCCGGTGGTGACGGCCGCGATCCCCCGGTAGGAGGAGGCGGGCGAGCCCAGCAGCCCTGCCATGTCCTCCAGGGACCCCGGGACCAGGACGACGACGCGCCGCGCCCAGTCGGGTCCCCATCCGTCCGACACGGCGGGTACCGCGTGGTCGGCCAGTGCGGCGTAGTCGCGCAGCTTCGCGCCGGGCTGGCCGACGCCGAGCACCAGGCTCCGTTCGCCGTGTACGGCGCGCACCGTGCCCTGGTCCCACAGCTGGCGGCCGGACTTCCCGGCGGGCCGGTCGGAGTCGACGGCCCACCGGCCGTCCTCGTCCCGGCTCAGGCGCAGGGTGCGGGCGGCGGTGACGGGGGCCGGGTCGTAGCCTTCGACGCGGTAGCCGAGGTCGGCGCCGGCGGTGACGGTGTCGCCGGTGCGGTGCACGTCGGTGACCCGGTAGCTCCAGTCGGCCAGGGGCACCTCGCGCAGGCTGTCGTACCCGGCCCGGGTGCCGGTACGGGCGTAGGCGGCGGCGTCACGGCCGAGGACGGCGTCGGCCCGCCGGTCGAGCAGCGCCTGCACCTCGGCGCGGACGCTGTCGACGGCCGGCCCCTGACCGCACGCGACCAGGACGATGAGCAGGGCGACGAGCAGCAGACACTGCCCCACCTCCACCGGCACCCCGGGCGCCCGCCTTCGACCAGCCACCCTTGTGAGGGTACGGCCGCCGGACCGCTGGGGTCAGACCGCCTCGGCAGACCACCACGGCCGGGAACCCCGCACCCCCTGCCCCCGTCGGACCTCGTACCCGGCCACCCCCGCCGGACCGTGGCCGCACCCGCCCCGGAACCGCACGGCCGCACCACCCCGGCCGGGACCCTCCGGCCGACCGCCCCCTTCGGCCCTCGCGCCCGCCCGCCCCGCTTCAGACCCTCGTGACCGACGAGACGGGCATCATGCCGACCGGGTCGTAGCGCACGGGTGCGCCGGGGTAAGGGGCGTGGATCACCTGGCCGTTACCCATGTACATGCCGACGTGGCTGCCGTCGGGCCGGTAGACGACCAGGTCGCCGGGCCGGGCCTGGGCGAGCGGGACCTGCGTGCCCGCGTGCCGCTGGGCCTGCGAGGTGCGCGGGAGGGCGATCCCCGCCTGCGCGTACGACCACTGCATCAGGCCGGAGCAGTCGAAGCCGGAGGGCCCGTTGGCGCCCCAGACATAGGGCTTGCCGAGGGCGGAGCGGGCGGCGGCGACGGCGTCCGCCGCACGGCCGGAGACGGCGGTGGCGCCGTCCGGGACGGGCAGGCCGCCGCGGCCGGAGCGGGCGCTCCGCCCGTGTGCGGCGCGCTCGTCGTCGGGGAGGGCGTTGAGCAGCCGCCGTGCCTGGGCGAGTTTGCGCTCGACGGTCTTCTTGTGGGCGGCGACCGCCTTGCGGCTGCGGTCCAGCTCGCCCAGCTTGCGGGAGGCCTCCGCGCGGTCCTGGTCCAGGGAGCGCACAGCCTCTTGGAGCTGCCTCAGCTCACCGGCCTGGCGGGCGGTGAGGCGGTCGAGCACCGAGGCCCGCTCGAGGTAGTCCTCGGGGTCGTCGGAGAACAGCAGCGCGAGGAACGGGTCGAGCCCGCCGGAGCGGTACTGGGCGCCGGCCAGCGAACCGAGCGACTCCCGCATGGTGTTGACGCGCTCCTGCTGCCGGGCGATCTCGTCCTGGACCGCGTTGGCCTCCCCCCGCAGGGTGTCCGCGCGCTCGTCGGCCTTGTTGTACGCCTCGGTCGCCCGCTCGGCCTCCTCGTAGAGGCGGTCCACCGTGGCCCTGGGGTCTTCGTGCGGGGTGGCCGTGGCCGGTACGGCTCCGAGGGCGGCTGCCGCCGCGGACAGGAGACCGACGGTGACGGTGGTGCCCCGGCCGGGGCCGGGGGACGGTGCAAGGCGGCGATGGGACCCCACGGGGAACCGCGCTCCTTCCGCTGACGGACAAGAAACGCGGGAGACAGTAGCCGTGGGACGGGCGGGCAACCAACGGCCTCGGCGGCCACGCACCGTGACGCCCCGCCTCTGACGCAGGTCACAGGCGGGGCGTGGGGCCGGTCGGCGGTGCCGCGATTCCCCCGAACGGGGGCACGCGACGCAGCGTCAGACGCGGACGCCGAACATGAACGGGCCGCCGATGGTGTTCATCGACTCGTAGCGGACGACGGTGCCGCTGCGCGGGGCGTGGATGATCTGGCCGTTGCCCGCGTAGAGACCCACGTGGTGCAGGTCGTTGAAGAAGAAGACCAGGTCGCCGACCTGGAGCTGGCTCACCGAGTAGATCTTGGTGCCCGCGCCGGTCTGTGCCTCGGAGGTGCGCGGGATGGCGACGCCGGCCTGGGCGTAGGCCCAGGAGGTGAGGCCCGAGCAGTCGTAGGAGGACGGGCCGGTGGCACCGTAGACGTACGGGGAGCCGAGCTTGCTCTGGGCGGCGGCGAAGGCGGCACCGGCGCGGCCGGAGCCGCTGCCGACCGGGGCGGAGCTGCCGGTGTCGGTGTTGGTGGCCTTGAGGACCTCCCGCTCGCTGGCGCGGGTGGCGCGGTCCTCCTCTTCGGCGAGCTGCGCCTTCTCCTCGGCGGTGAGGGTGTTGAGCAGCTTCTGCGCGGCGCCGAGCTTGCTCTGGACTTCCGTCTTCTTCTTGCCCAGTTCGGTGCGGGTGGAGGCGAGGTCCTCGAGCTTCCCGGAGGCCTCGGAGCGCTGCTGGGCGAGCTCGCGCTGCTTCTCCTGGATCTCCTTCAGCGCGTCGACCTGCTGGGTGCTCAACTGGTCGAGGGCGGACGCCTTGTCGAGGTAGTCGTCCGGGTCCGCGGAGAGGAAGAGCTGGATCGAGGGGTCCATGCCGCCGCTGCGGTACTGGGCGCTGGCCATCGAGCCGAGGTCGTCACGCAGCTCGTTGAGGTCCTGCTGGCCCTTGGCGACGTTGTCCTGGATCGTGGAGATCTCCTTCTGGAGCTTCTCCTGCTTCTCCTTGGCGCCGTTGTACTTCTCGGTGGCCTGCTCAGCCTGCTCGTAGAGCTTGTCGACCTTGGCCTTCACCTCGTCCTTGCTCGGCTTCTCGCTGGGGGCCGCGTTGGCGGCCTGCGAGCTCAGGACGACGGCAGCTGCGGCAGCGGTGGTGAGCACAGTGACACGTGCCCGGTTCGGCTGCTTGGGACGACGGTGGGACGCCACGGAGGCGAGCTCCTTCTTCCTCCAGCCGCCTACCGACACGCCGGTGGGCGGGGCCTCCGCCGTCGCCACCCCATGTGAACGATCGACCGAGCGGAGGTTCGAGGCCTGACCCTAGTGATTCTCTTGTGATCAGTTCAAATCCCCGGACGTGAATTCTCGGCCACATCGGGTTTCTTTGCCATCAACTCACCTGCAGTGACGTCGGGATGACGCTACGTCGCGCCACTATCGCGCCAATTCGGTCAATCGGCGGATGCGTTACGGATGGGGCGTACGTTCCGGATGGGGGCGTAGCTCGCTTTGCGGCCTACGCCCGGGAGAAGCGCCTCAGCAGGACCGCGGACGCGACCGGGCGGGCGCCCGCGCGGGCGATGCCGTCGGCGACCTCGCGGTCGGTGGAGACGACGATGACGGGCCGCCCCGGCGGCTCGGCGCGGACCAGCTGGCGGATCAGCTCGTCGGCGGTGACACCCGGCTTGGAGAACAGCACGCGCACCCCGCGTGGCGGCGCGAGCAGGACGGGGGCGGCCAGTTCGGCCCCGTCGAAGACGCAGGTGACCTCGGCGCCGGTCTGCGCGGCGAGCTGGGCGAGCTGGCCCAGGAGCCGCAGGCGCTGCTTCTCCAGGGGCATCTGGGGATAGCCGGTCTTGGTGACGTTGTAGCCGTCGACGACGAGATGCGCCTGCGGCAGCGCCAGCAGCTGGTCGAGGATGGCCGGGTCGTCCTCGGACAGCGCGCGGGCGGCGATGTCCTTGGGGGTCATGCTGCCGGGCTCGACGGCGTCCACGGTCTCGGCGGGCCGGACGGACACGGGAGGCAGCGCGAGCTCGCGACGGAGCCCCTGGGCGGCGTCCAGCACGGTGTCCAGGAGCAGCCGTACCCTCATGTCCTCCACGCTGCGGCCCTCACGGGCGGCCCGGCGGGCGGCTTCGAGGGCGGCCTCGGACTCGCCGAGGCGTGCCTTGAGCCGCCGGGACTCGCTCTCGGCGGCGGACACCTGGGCCTGCCCGTCGGCACGGACGGCGTCCATCTCTCCCTGCAGTTTGCGCAGCGCCGCCGCACCGCGCTTGACGTCGCTGAGCGCGGACCGCAGCTTGCGGTGCAGGGAGTCCGCTTCCTTCCTGGCCGCTTCCAGGTCGGTGCGCAGCCGCTCGGTCTCGGCCCTGGTGTGCTCGCGGGCGCGGGCGAGTTCGCCGCGCAGCCGTTCCAGCTCGGCCCGGGTCTCCTCGTCGGCGCGCTCGGCGTCGGCCCGCTGGGCCTCCTCGCCGGCGGCGGTCACCAGTTTCACCCAGCCGGGCGGCCGCATGACGTAGGCCGCGGCCGCCACGTCCAGCGGGTCCGCGGCCGGGGGCGGGGAGCCTGATCCGAGGACGCCGGCCAGTTCCGGCTGGGCCTCTCTCAGCTGCTCCCCGATGCGCTGGCGGAACAGCGGATCGGTCTCCAGGGCGGCGGCCATCGCGTTGCCGGCGAACTTGGCGCGGCGGCTCGG
Source organism: Streptomyces sp. NPDC058632 (assembly GCF_042717095.1). Lineage (NCBI taxonomy): Bacteria > Bacillati > Actinomycetota > Actinomycetes > Kitasatosporales > Streptomycetaceae > Streptomyces > Streptomyces sp. NPDC058632. The sequence continues at coordinate 43,226 of NZ_JBHXQZ010000046.1, forward strand.
GGTGAACCGGGCGTACTGCCTGAGCTGGGCGGGCAGCTCGGAGACGGTCAGTCGGCCGAAGCCGTCGGAGACGATCTGGACGACCCGGCGGCGCACGCCGTCGGGCAGCGGACGGTCGAACACCTCAGCGGCGCCGTCCTTCGGCCCTCCGTCCGCGGTCTCCACCATCCGTCACATCCCCATGCCTGTGTCCGACCCCGCCTACGGGGTCCCCTGGGCGGGGCCCGCTCCACTCAGGAGCCGGCGCCCGGCCTGTCGACGAGTTCCACCTGGTCCACGGCGTTGCACCAGCGGCACCGCACCGACTCGATCGTCTCACCGAGGACCTCGCGCTCCTCGACCTTCGGCTCCCCGGCCAGGTCGAGGTGGACGTACTCCACGACCTTGGACGAGCGGGTCACGTCGAACCGGGTGAGGTTGCCGCAGAGGGTGCAGCGCCACCGCGTCGAGGCAGTGGGCAGGGGAACCGTCATCGTGGCTGTTCGCCTTCCTTCCAGTATCCGTGACGCGCCGGGCACCCGGCGCGTGTGGCACGTAACCCTACGGCCTGGGAGGTCTTCGCCGCCCGCCCGTCCACGGCGGCGAGGCGGTCTGTACGGTTGCGTCCGGTTGCGTCATGCTCTGTGTCCATGATCCGCAACTGGGGCGCGACGGCTGCCGGGGCACTGAAGCACCCGTCGGCACCGGTGACCCGCGCCCTCATCGCCGCATGCTGTCTGGTCTTCCTGATCGGGCCGGCGTCGGGGCTCGATCCGGGGTACGGGACCGGGGACGAGCTGCTCGCCGCGCAGCGCGGCTATTTCCGCCACTGGGGCGTGATCCCCGCAGACGTGTTCGAAGGATCCCTCTGGAGCGTCCTCACTCCCGCCACGGCCCTGTTCGTCCACGGCAACTGGGTGCATCTGCTCGGCAACATGCTCTTCCTCCATGTCTTCGGGACGATGACCGAGGCACGGATGGGTCATCTGCGGTTCTTCCTGTTCTACGTCGGCTGCGGCTACCTCGCCCTGCTCGGGTACGCCGCCGCCAACGCGGACGCGACGCAGTCCCTGGTCGGTGCCTCGGGGGCGATCTCGGGGGTCCTCGGCGCGTTCCTCTTCCTCTTCCCCCGGGCGCGGGTGACCAGTCTGCTGCCGTTCCTGTTCTTCCTGCCGGTGCGCTTCCCGGCCTGGGTGGTGCTGCCGTTCTGGGCGGCGCTGCAGTGGCTGGCGGCGGGACGGGCCTCCGACGGGCCGGGGGTGGCGTACCTGGCCCACCTGGTGGGCTTCGTGCTGGGCTTCTGCTGGGCGTGGGTGCGGTTCACAGCGGCGACTACAGTGGGAACAGCCCCAGCTCCGGCCCCCGAGGGAGAGAACCAGCAGTGATCACCGCGATCGTCCTCATCAAGACCAGCGTGGACCGGATCCCCGAGATCGCGGAGCGGATCGCCGCTCTGGACAGCGTCAGCGAGGTCTTCTCCGTCACCGGCACCTACGATCTGATCGCCATGGTCCGGGTCAGGGAGCACGAGGACCTGGCGGAGGTCATCCCGGGCCGGATCAACAAGATCCCGGGGGTGGAGGGCACGGACACGCACGTGGCGTTCCGTACGTACTCGCAGCACGACCTGGAGGCCGCGTTCGCGATCGGCCTGGACAGCTGAGCGGGCCGGCCCGGGGCGCCCGGACCGCCCGGTACGGCAGAGGGGGCCACGGGGGACGCACGTACCGGGGCAGGTGACCGGGGCTCAGGCGGAGGTGTCCGGCACGCAGCGGCCGTCGACCGTGCGGTAGCTCCAGCGGGCGCCGTCGCGCACGAGCTCGCGGACGGCGCGGACGAAGCGCTCCACGTGCTCGTCGGGGGTGCCCGCGCCGAAGCTGACGCGGATCGCGTCGAGGGACGTCTCACCGGGCGCCGCCCCGGGGGCACCGCACTCGCCCCGGTCCTGCGGGCCGGCGCCGAGCAGGACGCGCAGCAGCGGGTGGGCGCAGAACAGTCCGTCCCGTACGCCGATGCCGTACTCGGCGGAGAGGGCCGCGGCGAAGTGGGAGCCGTTCCAGCCGTCGACGACGAAGGAGAGCACCCCGACGCGCGGCGCGCCGTCCCCGAACAGGGACAGGAACCGCACCTCGGGCACGTCCGCGAGTCCGTCCCGTACGGTGCGGATCAGCCGCTCCTCACGGGCGGCCAGCGCACCGAACCCGGCCTCGCCGAGTGCCTTGCAGGCCGAGGCGACGGCATAGGCGCCGATGACGTTGGGCGAGCCGGCCTCGTGGCGGGCGGCGCCGTCGTGCCACTGGACGTCCACTCCCCCGTCCTCGCGCCGGGCGACCTTGCGGCTGGCGCCGCCGCCCGCGAGGTAGGGCTCGGCCGCCCGCAGCCAGTCGGCGCGGCCGGCCAGGACGCCGGCGCCGAACGGGGCGTACAGCTTGTGCCCGGAGAAGGCGACCCAGTCGACGTCCAGTTCGCGCAGGCTCACCGCGCGGTGCGGGGCGAGCTGGGCGGCGTCCAGGACGATCCGGGCGCCGTGCGCGTGGGCGACGGCGGCCAGCTCCCGTACGGGCCACAGCTCGCCGGTGACGTTGGACGCGCCGGTGACGCAGACCAGGGCGGGGCCATTGGGGCCTCCCCCGCTCGAGCGAAGCCGAGAGCTCGGGGAAGAGGCGCGGGCGGCGAGGGCGTGTTCCAGGGACCGTACGGCCTGCTCCGGGCTGTCCGGGGCGTCGAGGAAGGTGACGCGGGCGGCGTTCCAGGGCAGCAGGGCGGCGTGGTGCTCGGTCTCGAAGACGAAGACCTGGCAGTCGTCCGGGAGGGCGGCGGCCAGCAGGTTGAGCGAGTCGGTGGTGGACCGGGTGAAGACCACCTGGTCCTGCTCACGGCAGTCGAGGAACTCGGCGACGGTCCTGCGGGCGTTCTCGAACAGCTCGGTGGAGAGCTGGGAGAGGTACCCGGCGCCGCGGTGGACGCTGCCGTAGTACGGCGCGTACGCGGCCACGTCGTCCCACACGCGCTGGAGCGCCGGGGCGCTGGCGGCGTAGTCGAGCGCGGCGTAGGCGACCTCCCCGCCGGTGACGAGCGGAACGGTGACGTCCCGGCCGAGCACGGGCAGCGGGGCGCAGCCGGACGGGGCGACGGCATCGGCGGCGGGGACAACGGGAACAGCGGGAACAGCGGAAAGAGAGGAAAGAGAGGAAACGGCGGAAAGGGTGGAAACAGACATGGCTGGACTCCCGTGACAGCAGGCGGAACCACCACGCGAGCGCACACGGCTCGAGCGTGGGAGAAGGTGGAGAGGAATCTGCGGAGGCGGGGCTCTGCGGCCTGGAAAGGCCCGTCAGAAGCGCCCTAACGCATTCGCTTGCTCAACGGAAGGCTCCCTCGAACGACCAGGACCCCTGGTGTCTCACTCGATCGAGTGCGAGGGGCCCGCGCTTGCCGCGAGCCCTGCTGCTCACGGCCTGGTCCTCACCCGGGGCACCCCGCCACGGACGGAGGGTTGCCGGACAGCCGGCCGGGGCCTGATGGCTGTCGCTCATGACCTGGTCCCACATCCTGCCACACGGGCCCGCGGCACGCGCAAGGCGCGGTCCGGATCCTGGACGGACCGGACCGCGCTCTCACACCTGCCGTACCGCTCGTACGCGGCTCACGCGTTGCTGACCAGCACCCAGCGCTCCAGAACCCGCCGGGCGGTGCCCGAGTCGATCGATTCGGCGGCCCTGGCCATCCCGGCCCGGATCTGCTCCGCCAGCGTCCCCGTGCCCGGCTCGAGCGCCACCAGCGCCGCCGCCGAGTTCAGCAGCACCGCGTCCCGCACCGGGCCGTGCTCGCCGTCCAGCACCCGCCGGGCGACCTCCGCGTTGTACGAGGCGTCGGCGCCGCGCAGGGCCTCCAGGGGTACGGGCTCGATGCCGACGTCGCGCGGGTCGAAGCGCTCCTCGGTCACCTTGCCGTCCCGGACCACCCACACCGTCGAGGGGCCGGTGGTGGTCAGCTCGTCGAGGCCGTCGTCTCCGCGGAACACCAGCGAGGAGTGGCCGCGCCCGGCGAACACGCCGGCCATGATCGGGGCCATCCTCGGGTCGGCGACCCCGACGGCCTGGGCCCGGACCCGGGCCGGGTTGGCCAGCGGGCCGAGGAAGTTGAACACCGTCCGGATGCCCAGCTGTCCTCGCGCCGCCGCCACATGGCGCAGCGCCGGGTGGAACTTCACCGCGAAGCAGAAGGTGATCCCGGCCTCCTCGGCGACCTCGGCGACCCGCTGCGGGGTCAGCTCCAGGTTGACGCCGAGCTTCTCGAGGACGTCGGAGGCGCCGGACGCGGAGGAGGCGGCCCGGTTGCCGTGCTTGACGACCTTCGCCCCGGTGCCGGCGATGACGATGGAGGACATCGTGGAGATGTTCACCGTCTTGGCGCCGTCGCCGCCGGTGCCGACGATGTCGACGGTCTCGCCGGGCACCTCGATGCCGATGGCGTGGTCGTACATCGCCCGGACGCAGCCGGTGATCTCCTCGACGGTCTCGCCCTTGGCCCGCAGGGACACGGCGAATCCGGCGATCTGCGCGTCGGTGGCCTCACCGCGCATGATCAGGTCCATCGCCCAGGCGGTGTCGTCGGCGGACAGGTCGTGGCCGTCGAGCAGGCCGTTCAGCAGGGCGGGCCAGGAGCGGCCCGCCGCGGTGTCGCCTCCTGCGGGGGTCACAGCGCTCATCGGCCGCTCCTGGGTCCTCGACGTCCTCGACAGACGGATGGGTCTTCGACGGACGGATGGCTGGGGGTTTCGCCCCCACCCTATCGATCCCGGGGCACGACGAAGGGCCCCCGTCCGGTCCTCGGACGGGGGCCCTTCGCAGTCGTGTGGCGACTCGGTTGCCTGGGAGGGCGGTTGAGGCGGTGAGGGGATCAGTGGTGGCCGTGGCCGCTCGTGATCTCCTTGTACTCCTCGACGGTCGGCTTCGGAATCTGGGACTCCTCGCCGTAGTAGCCCTTGCTGAGCTTGGCGCGCAGCTTCTCCAGCGGCTTCACCTTGCGCTCGACACCGTTCTCGTCGACGAGCGGGCCGATCTCGGCCGGCTCGTACTGCTCGTGCGCCGTGAGGGTGTGCAGCTGCTCCTGGCTGAGCGGCTCGTGGACCTCGATGAACTCACCGTGCGGCAGGCGCTTGATGATGCCCGACTCACGGCCGTGCAGCACCTTGTCCCGGTCCCGGCGCTGGAGGCCGAGGCAGATCCGCTTGGTGACGACGAACGCGATGACCGGTCCGACGAAGAACCCGATCCGGACGAACCAGGTGACCGCGTTGATCGAGAGGTTGAAGTGCGTGGCGATGATGTCGTTGCCGCCGCCGATCAGCGTGACCATGTAGCCGGTGACCCAGGCGACACCCAACGCCGTCCGGGTCGGGGCGTTGCGCGGCCGGTCCAGGATGTGGTGCTCGCGCTTGTCCCCGGTCACCCAGGATTCGATGAACGGGTAGAGCGCGATCGCCCCGAGGAAGACTCCGAAGATCACGAGTGGGACGAAGACGCCCAGGGCCAGCGTGTGACCCCAGAAGTTGATCTCCCAGCCGGGCATGGCACGGACCAGACCCTCGGCGAAGCCCATGTACCAGTCGGGCTGGGCTCCGGTGGAGACCATGTCCGGCCGGTAGGGGCCGATGTTCCAGATCGGGTTGATCGTGGCGATCGCCGAGACGACGGCCAGCACACCGAAGACCAGGAAGAAGAAGCCTCCGGCCTTCGCCATGTACACCGGCAGCAGCGGCATGCCCACGACGTTGTTGTTGGTCTTGCCCGGGCCCGCGAACTGCGTGTGCTTGTGGTAGAAGACCAGGATCAGGTGCGCCACCACGAGGCCGAGCATGATGCCCGGCAACAGCAGGATGTGGATCGAGTAGAACCGGGCGACGAAGTCGTCCCCCGGGAACTCTCCGCCGAACAGGAACATCGAGATGTACGTGCCGACGATCGGCACGGACAGGATCGCGCCCTGCGTGAACCGGACACCGGTACCGGAGAGCAGGTCGTCCGGGAGCGAGTAACCGGTGAAGCCGGTGAACATGCCGAGGACGAGCAGCAGGAAGCCGAACAGCCAGTTGATCTCACGCGGCTTGCGGAACGCGCCGGTGAAGAAGACGCGCATCATGTGCACGAACATGCCGGCGATGAAGACGACCGCGGCCCAGTGGTGGATCTGCCGGATCAGCAGGCCGCCGCGGACGTCGAAGCTGATGTCGAGCGTCGACTTGTACGCCTCGCTCATCAGCTGGCCCTGCATCGGGATGTAGCTGCCGTGGTACTCCACCTCGTTCATCGACGGGTGGAAGAACAGGGTCAGGTACACACCCGTGAGGATGATGATGAGGAAGCTGTAGAGGCAGATCTCACCCAGCATGAACGACCAGTGGTCGGGGAAGATCTTGCGCATGTTGGCCTTGGCCAGGGAGTAGATCCCCAGCCGGCCGTCGGCCCAGTCGGCGACGCGTTCGCCGGCCGGGGCCTTTCCGCGGGAGCGGCCCGGCCGGTCGGCGCCCGACGGATTCGTGGTGCTGGTCGTAGTACTCATCCGCGCTCCCAGAACGAAGGACCGACGGGCTCTTCGAAGTCGCCGAGCGCTTCGAGATAGCCCTCGTCGTTCACACCGATGCGCAGCTGCGGCAGGGCGTGACCGGCGGGACCGAAGATGACCCGGGCCCCGTCGGCAAGGTCGAAGGTGGACTGGTGGCAGGGGCACAGCACGTGGTGCGTCTGCTGCTCGTACAGGGAGACCGGGCAGCCGACGTGGGTGCAGATCTTCGAGTACGCGACGATGCCCTCGTGCGACCACTCGAGCTCGCGCTTGTCCTTGATGTCCTCCGGCTCGATACGGACGAGCATCAGGGCGGCCTTGGCGATCTCGTTCATGAACCCGTGCTCGTGCTCGTCCAGGCCCTCGGGCTTGGCGAAGGTCAGCGAGCCCACGAGGATGTCGGACGGCCGCATGGGCTCGTCCGTGTTCATGTTGATGAGCAGCTTGCCCTTGGCCCACAGGGTGTGGCGGAGCTTGTTCTCGGGCAGCGGCCCGAGGTCGCGCAGCAGGACCACGCCGGAGAGCGGGAACAGGGCCAGCGCGCCGAACATCGTGTTGCGGATCAGCTTGCGCCGGCCGATCACGGACTCCTTCGCGCCCTGGCGGAAGTCGTCCATGACCTGCGCACGGACCTCCGGCGGCGCGGAGACCGGGTGCCGCTCGTCGGTGAGCTCGTGGTCCGACATCAGCGTGCGGGCCCAGTGGACCGCGCCGGCGCCGATGGTGAACAGTGCCACGCCCAGGGTCAGGCCCAGCGCGAAGTTCAACGCGTTGATGTGCCCGATCGTGAAGACGTAGATCGACTCGTCGTGCGGGATCGTCACGAACGAGACGATGAAGCCGACGGTGGCCAGCATCGACAGCGTGAACAGGAGGGCGACCGTACGCTCGGACCGCTTGGCGGCCCGCTCGTCGATGTCCTGGATCCTGTGCTCGTGGGGCGGCAGGCCCGGGTCCGCGAGCGGGTTCTCCTCGTCCGCGACGCGTACCGCGCCGTGCGGGGTGTCCTGCGCGGCAGGCATCTTCTCTTCGGGAGTCTCTTGGCTACTCATGACTTCTTGGCCTTTGCGGTCCGGGCTGCGACCCACACGGCGACGGCGATGCAGGTGCCGAGGCCGAAGATCCAGCCGAAGAGGCCTTCGCTGACCGGGCCGAGCCCGCCCAGCGACATACCGCCGGGGCTCACGCTGTCACTGCTGTTGACCGTCTTGACGTAGGCGATGATGTCCTTCTTGTTCTGCTCCGACAGCGAACCGTCGGGGAAGGAAGGCATGTTCTGCGGGCCGGTGAGCATGGCCTGGTAGATGTGCTTGGGGTCCACGTCCTCGAGGTTCGGGGCGTACTTTCCGTGCGTGAGCGCACCGCCCTTGCCCGTGAAGTTGTGGCACTGCGCGCAGTTGTTGCGGAACAGCTCGCCGCCCTTGGCGATGTCGGCGCCCTCGGGGCCGTACTGCTCCTCGGTGGGAACAGCCGGGCCGGCGCCCAGGGAGGCGATGTACGCCGCCAGCTGGTCGATCTCGGCCTGGGTGTAGACGACCTTCTTCTGCGGAATCTGCGCGGCCTGCGAGGTGGCGGCCGGCATACGGCCGGTGCCCACCTGGAAGTCGACGGCCGCCGCGCCCACGCCCACCAGGCTCGGGCCGTCGCTGGCGCCCTGCCCACCGGTGCCGTGGCAGCTGGCACAGCCGACCGCGTAGAGCTTCTTGCCCTCCTCGATGGTGAGGGATTGGGCGGTTTCGTCGGCCTGCGCCTTGCTCGCGGGTGCGAACACGGCGTACAGCCCCCCGGTGCATGCCAGCGCGAGGAGCAGGACGACGAGCGCCGCCAACGGGTGGCGTCGTCGTGCGGAGAGCTTTTTCACGGATTACCCCGGTGTCAGGATCTTCTGCGTCGATGCTTCTGGTAGGTGCGCTTCTTCGAGCGCGCGGATTCGGGTCCGCCTACTTGATCATGTAGATCGTGGCGAAGAGACCGATCCAGACGACATCGACGAAATGCCAGTAGTAGGACACGACGATGGCCGCCGTCGCCTGGTCATGGGTGAACCTCCGAGCCGCGTAGGTCCGGCCCAGGACGAGCAGGAAGGCGAAGAGACCGCCCAGCACGTGCAGGCCGTGGAAGCCGGTGGTCAGGTAGAAGACCGAGCCGTAGGGGTCGGAGGAGAGGGACAGGCCCTCGTGCTTGACCAGCTCGGTGTACTCGATGACCTGACCGCCGATGAAGACCGCACCCATGACGAACGTGACGATGAACCACGCCCGGAGCTTCTTCACGTCACCGCGCTCGGCGGCGAAGACGCCGAGCTGGCAGGTGAGGGAGGAGAGCACCAGGATCGTGGTGTTCGTCAACGCGAACGGGAAGTTCAGCGTGTCGGCCTTCTCCGACCAGAAGTCGGGGCCGGTCACCGATCGCAGGGTGAAGTACATCGCGAAGAGGGCCGCGAAGAACATCAGCTCGGAACTCAGCCAGATGATGGTTCCGACGCTGGTGAGGTTCGGTCGATTGACCGACGGGTGCGCGTGCCCGGTGTCTACTGTCGTTGCTGTCGCCACGCCGACATTATGTCGGTCGCTTATCCCGCCCTCACCCCGGGGGGTGCTGTTCGGAGTGTCCGCCCCTCCTGTACTGCCCGGATGGCCCATCGAAGCGGTGTCCGAACCAGTGTTGACAAGCGGCCGGAAGGGGTAGCATCCGCGCCATCGGCACCACTGGTGCCCGACGATGCCGTGCCCCCTCACAAGCGTGGAGGAACAATGCAGGCGACCGCCACGGTGCTGGTCTACAGCGACAACTCCGGCACCCGGGAGCAGGTGCGGCTCGCCACCGGCCGGCGGCCCGCCCCGGACGTGCCCGTCGTGGAGTTCGTGGAGTGCGCGACCCTCCCGGCCGTCCTCAAGGAGCTGGAGCGGGGCGGGATCGACGTCTGCGTCCTGGACGGCGAGGCGACGCCGGCGGGCGGCATGGGCGTGTGCCGGCAGATCAAGGACGAGATCTTCGGGTGCCCGCCGGTGCTGCTGCTCATCGGCCGGCCCCAGGACGCCTGGCTGGCCACCTGGAGCCGTGCGGAGGCCGCTGTGACGCTGCCGGTGGAGCCGGTGGAGTTCGCCTCGGCCCTCGCCTCCCTGCTGCGGGAGAAGCACTCCCTGAACGCTTAGGAGCTGTCCGGCGGATCATGCCGACCGGGGACGCAGGCGTGCCTTCTCCTCGGGGGCGGGGCCGGCCCCGGTGCCGCCCGTCAGGGCGCTGCCCTCGCGCCATTGGTCCCAGCTGAGGTTCCAGTCTCCGAAGCCGTTGCCGAACGGTTCCATGGTCTCGCCGTCCGAGTTGACGACCTCGACGAGGTCGCCCTGGCCGAACGTGTCGAAGAACCACTCGGCGTCGCCGGTGCTCATGCCGACGCAGCCGTGGCTGACGTTGGCGTAGCCCTGGGAGCCGACGGACCAGGGGGCGGCGTGCACGTACTCGCCGCTCCAGGTCACCCTGGTGGCGAAGTGGACCGGCATGTCGTACGACTCGGAGGAGCCCTCGGCGATGCCGATGCTGGTACTGCGCATACGTACGAGGCGTTCCTTGCCGAGGACGACCTTGACGCCGTTGCGGGTCTCGAAGCCGGGCTTGCCGGCGGTGACGGGGATCGTCCTGATCTCCTCGCCGCTCTTGTAGACCTTCAGCCGGTGTGCGGCGGCGTCGGTGACGGCTATGACCCGGTCGCCGGTGCTGAGGGTCAGTGACGCGGCCTTGCCGCCCCTCAGCCGGTCTCCGATGCGGATGCCCTCCAGGGTGCTGCGCATCCTGACGGTGGCGTTCTCGGGCCAGTAGTCCTTCGGGCGGAAGTGGAGCGACTTGTCGTCCACCCAGTGCCAGGCGCCGTCCACCGCGGGCGTGGAGGACACCTTCAGGCCGCGCTCCACGACGGCGCGCTGGACGGGATCCCGGACCGGCGCGGTCAGCTCGGCGGTGAGCGGCTGGCCGACGCCGTAGGTGCCCTTTCCGGGGCCGAAGGCGACACCGAGGCTCTTGGTGGCGGTGGGCTTGCCGGTGGTGAAGGTGAGAACCTTGCGGCCCCGCGCCCCGTCCTCGTCCTCGGTGCTGACCCGGACCGTGTAGTCGGCGTCGGCGACGAGCGGGGAGGTGCTGTGCCAGCGGCTGCCGTCGGCGGCGAGCTCGCCCGCCACGTGGCGGCCGTCGGCGTCCACGGCCGTGACGTCGGTGATGCGCCCGTCGGGGTCCTCGGTGACGATCTCCAGGGGCTTGTCCGGGTCGGCCTTCTTCCCTTCGGAGGGACCGCTGAAGCTGATCCGGTCCGCCGCGTCGTAGGGCTCGGCGGACAGCGGGTCGGCGCCGGAGGAGCAGCCGGTGACGCCCGCGCCGAGGGCGGTCACCAGCAACGCGCAGCCGACGACAGTGCGGTTTCGCGGATCACGTCTCATGACCTCACGTTAGGGAGACTCGTCAACTGTGGCGCGCTGAATAACTCGAACGAGTGATGCACATTGCGGCAGACGCGACGCAGGGCCCGGACGCTCCTGACGGAGTGTCCGGGCCCTGCGCGTGTCGCCCGTCCTGCTGATGCGTACTGCCGGTGCGTACTACTGGGTGCGGTTCTCACCGCGGTAGTACTCGAAGACCCAGCCCCAGAGGCCGAGCAGGACCAGCGGTGCCGCGAAGTACATCAGCCACCAGCCGACGGCGACGGACAGGAAGGCGATCGCGCCACCGAGGCCGAGGCCGAGCGGCTGCCAGCTGTGCGGGCTGAAGAACCCGACCTCGCCGGCGTCGTCGGCGACGTCCGCCTCCTTGTCGTCCTGAGGACCCACGTCGACCCGCCGGGCGGTGAAGCCCAGGTAGAAGCCGATCATGATGCTCAGGCCGAAGGCCAGGAAGAGGGCCGTGGTACCGACCGGCTCCTTCGCCCACACACCGTAGACGACCGCCACGGCGAGCAGGAAGGCGCTCAGCCAGACGAACATCTTGCCCTGGATCTTCACTTGCCGGCCTCCTTGCCACCGGAGAGGACCTTCTCACCGTGACCGGTGTTCTCGAGCTGGTCGAGCGCGGCGATCTCCGGGTGGTGCAGGTCGAACGCCGGGGATTCGCTGCGGATCCGCGGCAGGGTGAGGAAGTTGTGCCGCGGCGGCGGGCAGGACGTCGCCCATTCGAGCGAACGGCCGTAGCCCCACGGGTCGTCGGCCTCGACCTTCCTGCCGTACTTGGCCGTCTTCCAGACGTTGTAGAGGAACGGCAGCATCGACATGCCGAGCAGGAACGACGCGATGGTCGAGACCGTGTTCAGCGCGGTGAAGCCGTCGGCCGCCAGGTAGTCCGAGTAACGGCGCGGCATGCCCTCGGCACCCAGCCAGTGCTGGACGAGGAACGTGCCGTGGAAGCCGGCGAACAGCGTCCAGAAGGTGATCTTTCCGAGCCGTTCGTCGAGCATCTTGCCGGTGAACTTCGGCCACCAGAAGTGGAAGCCGGCGAACATCGCGAAGACGACCGTGCCGAACACCACGTAGTGGAAGTGCGCCACCACGAAGTACGAGTCCGAGACGTGGAAGTCCAGCGGCGGCGAGGCCAGGATGACACCGGTCAGACCACCGAAGAGGAAGGTCACCAGGAAGCCCGCCGACCAGAGCATCGGTGTCTCGAAGCTCAGTGACCCCTTCCACATGGTGCCCAGCCAGTTGAAGAACTTCACCCCGGTGGGGACCGCGATCAGGAAGGTCATGAAGGAGAAGAACGGCAGCAGCACACCGCCCGTGACGTACATGTGGTGCGCCCACACCGTCACCGACAGACCCGCGATCGCGATCGTCGCGCCGATCAGACCCATGTAACCGAAGATCGGCTTGCGGGAGAAGACCGGGATGATCTCGGAGACGATGCCGAAGAACGGCAGCGCGATGATGTACACCTCTGGATGGCCGAAGAACCAGAACAGGTGCTGCCAGAGCAGCGACCCGCCGTTGGCCGGGTCGAAGATGTGCGCCCCGAACTTCCGGTCCACCTCCAGCGCGAACAGCGCCGCCGCGAGCACCGGGAAGGCGAGCAGGACCAGCACACCGGTCAGCAGCACGTTCCAGGTGAAGATCGGCATGCGGAACATCGTCATGCCGGGAGCGCGCATGCAGATGATCGTGGTGATGAAGTTGACCGCGCCGAGGATCGTGCCGAAGCCGGAGAGCGCCAGACCCATGATCCACATGTCGGCGCCGACACCCGGCGAGCGGATGGCGTCCGACAGCGGGGAGTAGGCGAACCAGCCGAAGCTGGCGGCCCCGTCCGGGGTGAGGAAGCCGCCGACCGCGATGAGCGAGCCGAACAGGTAGAGCCAGTAGGCGAACATGTTCAGCCGCGGGAAGGCGACGTCGGGAGCGCCGATCTGGAGCGGCATGATCCAGTTCGCGAAACCGGCGAACAGCGGCGTCGCGAACATCAGCAGCATGATCGTGCCGTGCATCGTGAACGCCTGGTTGAACTGCTCGTTCGACATGACCTGCAGGCCCGGCCGGGCCAGCTCGGCGCGCATGACGAGCGCCATCACGCCACCGATGCAGAAGAACACGAACGACGTCACCAGGTACAGCGTGCCGATCGTCTTGTGGTCGGTGGTGGTGAGCCACTTGACGACCACGCTGCCGGCCTGCTTGCGCCGGACCGGCTGCTCACTCTCGTAGGAGTCCACAGTCGCTGCGGCACCCTGGGGTTCGTTGAGGATGCTCACAGGATGTTCGCCTCCCGGTTCTTCTCGTGGCTCGTCTGCTCGATGCCGGCGGGCACGTAACCGGTCTGCCCCTTCTCCGCGAGTTCCTTGAGGTGCTGCTCGTAGCGCTCGGGGGAGACGACCTTCACGTTGAACAGCATCCGGGCGTGGTCCACGCCGCAGAGCTCGGCGCACTTGCCGAGGAAGGTGCCCTCACGGTTGGGGGTCACCTCGAAGGCGTTGGGGTGCCCCGGGATGACGTCCTGCTTCATCAGGAACGGCACCACCCAGAAGGAGTGGATGACGTCCCGCGAGGTCAGGACGAAGCGGACCCGCTTGCCCTCGGGCAGCCACAGGGTGGGGCCCGGGTTGTTGGTCTGCGGGTTCCGCGTGTAGGGGGTGCCGCAGTCGTTGACACCGCCGGCGTCGGCCGGGAAGGCCTTCTTGTAGCGGTCCGGGACCCCGGCGAGTTCCTTGGCGGTCTTGGCGTCGCCGGTGGAACCCTCGACGTTCTCGATGTAGTTGAAGCACCAGCTCCACTGGAAGCCGACGACGTTCACGGTGACGTCCGGCTTCGCCTCGAGCTTCATGAGCTCGGATTCGTCACGGGCCGTGAAGAAGAAGAAGACCGAAACGATGATGAGCGGAACCACGGTGTACAACGCCTCGATGGGCATGTTGTACCGGGTCTGCGAAGGTACCTCGACCTTGGTGCGACTGCGCCGGTGGAAGAAAGCACTCCACAGGATCAGACCCCACACCAGCACGCCGATGGCGAGCGCGGCAGCCCAGGACCCCTGCCAGAGGGAGAGGATCCGGGGAGCCTCTTCCGTGGTGGGGGTGGGCATACCGAGGCGAGGGAAGTCCTCCCATGTGCAACCGGTGGCGGTTGCCAGGACCAGGCCCGCGGTCAGTGCCTGCAGCAGCTTCCGCCGCATCGGGCGCCGCAGCTTGGGGGTACCTCCCACGCCCTTCAGGCAGTGGGGGAGGTCGGAGCCGTTGGGACTCACGTAGCGCCTTCCCGAGAGTCTCGCCCGCGCTGTACGGCTGCGGCCTGGCCTTCTCGCTGGTCGGTCGCCGCCCTGCGTCGGGCAGGGGTTTGGATGTTTATGCGGACCAAACCCTAGCCGACGCCTTCCGGGGGGTCGCGGGGAGGGGGGCATACGCGCCGCCCGTCACCCCGAAGGGGTGGGGAGGCGCACCCAATGGCCGGGAGTGCGGCTTGTGCGGTGGCAACGGCCGGGCCCGGCGGGCATGGAGGGCTCCGGTGTCCGCGCGCTCCGGCCTCCCCCATGCCCGGAGGGCGTGGGAGGTGCCCCCAGGCCGTGGCCCGGGCGCCCGCGCCTCTCCGCGTCCCCTCCCTCTCCGCATCCCTCCTCCCCTCCGTGTCCCCTCCCTCTCCTCGGCCGGGCCCGCGGCTTACCGTTGCCGTATGTCCTACTTCGACGCCGCGTCCGCCGCTCCGCTCCATCCCGTCGGCCGTCAGGCCCTGTTGGCCGCGCTGGACGAGGGGTGGGCCGATCCGGCGCGGCTGTACCGGGAGGGCAGGCGGGCCCGGCTGCTGCTGGACGCGGCGCGCGAGGCGGTGGCGGAGACGGTGGAATGCCGCCCGGACGAGCTGGTGTTCACGCCGTCCGGCACGCGGGCGGTGCACGCCGGGATCGAGGGGGCGCTGGCCGGGCGCCGGCGCGTGGGGCGCCACCTGATCGTGTCGGCGGTCGAACATTCTTCTGTACTCCATGCGGCCGAAGTCCACGAGGCGCGGGGCGGTTCGGTCACCGAGGTCGGGGTGGACCGCACGGGTGCCGTGGCCCCGGACGCCTTCGCCGGGGCGCTGCGGCCGGACACCGCGCTGGCCTGTCTCCAGTCGGCCAACCACGAGGTGGGGACGGTGCAGCCGGTGGCCGGGGTGGCCGGGGCGTGCCGGGCGGCGGGTGTGCCGCTGCTGGTGGACGCGGCCCAGTCGCTGGGCTGGGGGCCGGTGGCGGGCGACTGGTCGCTGCTCACGGCGAGCGCCCACAAGTGGGGCGGCCCCTCGGGTGTCGGGCTGCTCGTGGTGCGCAAGGGGACGCGGTTCGCTCCCCAGGGGCCGCTGGACGAACGGGAGTCGGGGCGGGCGGCCGGGTTCGAGAACATCCCGGCGGTGGTGGCCGCGGCGGCCTCGCTGCGGGCGGTGCGCGCCGAGGCGGCCGCGGAGGCGGCCCGGCTGAGGGAACTGACGGAGCGCATCCGGGTGCGGGTGCCGGCGCTGGTGCCGGAGGTGGAGGTGACCGGCGATCCGCAGCGGCGGCTGCCGGGGATCGTCACCTTCTCCTGTCTCTATGTCGACGGGGAGACGGTGCTGCACGAGCTGGACGCCGCCGGCTTCTCCGTGTCGTCGGGTTCGTCGTGCACGAGCAGCACGCTCACCCCGAGCCATGTGCTGAGGGCGATGGGGGTGCTGAGCGAGGGCAACGTCCGCGTCTCGCTGCCGCCGGGGACACCGGCCGAGGACGTCGAGCGGTTCCTGACGGTCCTGCCGGGGGTGGTGGAGAGGGTGCGGGAGAAGCTGGGGGCGCCGGTGACGGCCGGGGGCGTACGGGACGCGGGGCGGGACCACGAGGTGAGCGGCGCCCCGGTCGTGGACGTGCCGGCCGTCGATGCCGCGGCTGTCGATGCGCTGGCCGTGGATGCGCTGGTCGTTGATGCGCTGGGCCGGCGGTGCCCGGTGCCGGTGATCGAGCTGGCCCGGGTGATCGGCGACGTGCCCGTGGGAGGCACGGTACGGGTCCTCGCGGACGACGAGGCCGCCCGGCTGGACATCCCGGCGTGGTGCGAGATGCGTGGGCAGGAGTACGTGGGTGAGGAGCCGGCGGACCGGGGCTCGGCCCATGTGGTCCGCCGGGTCTCGTGAACGGCGGGGGGCTCGGGCCCCCGGGGGTTCGGTCGCTCCCGGGGTTCGTGAACCGCCGGTGCTTCAGACCAGGTACTTCTTCACCTCGGCCGCGGGCTCCTCGCCGTAGGCCTGGGCGAAGCGCTCCATGAAGTGGGCGCGGCTCAGCCGGTACTCCTGGGTGCCGACCGTCTCGATGACCAGGGTGGCGAGCATGCAGCCGACCTGAGCGGCACGCTCCAGCGAGACGCCCCAGGCCAGCCCGGACAGGAACCCGGCGCGGAAGGCGTCGCCCACTCCTGTCGGGTCCGCCTTGCGCTCCTCCTGGGCGCAGCCGACCTCGATGGGGTCCTCGCCGGCACGCTCGATACGCACCCCGCGGGAGCCGAGGGTGGTGACGCGGTGGCCGACCTTGCCGAGGATCTCGGCGTCGGACCAGCCGGTCTTGCTCTCGATGAGCCCCTTCTCGTACTCGTTGGAGAAGAGGTAGGTCGCTCCGTCCAGCAGTATCCGGATCTCCTCCCCGTTCATCCGGGCGATCTGCTGGGAGAAGTCGGCGGCGAACGGAATGTTCCGGCTCCGGCACTCCTCGGTGTGCCGGAGCATGCCCTCCGGGTCGTCGGCGCCGATGAGGACCAGGTCGAGGCCGCCCACGCGGTCGGCGACGGTCTTCAGCTCGATCAGCCGGGCCTCGCTCATCGCGCCCGTGTAGAAGGAGCCGATCTGGTTGTGGTCGGCGTCCGTGGTGACCACGAAGCGGGCGGTGTGCAGCGTCTCGGAGATACGGACGGATCCGGTGTCGACGCCGTGCCGCTCCAGCCAGGCCCGGTATTCGTCGAAGTCGAAGCCCGCGGCGCCGGCCAGGATCGGCCGGGTGCCGAGCTGGCCCATGCCGAAGGCGATGTTCGCGCCCACGCCTCCCCGGCGTACATCGAGGTTGTCGACCAGGAAGGACAGCGAGACCGTGTGCAGCTGGTCCGCGACGAGCTGGTCGGCGAAGCGGCCGGGGAAGGTCATGAGGTGGTCGGTGGCGATGGAGCCGGTGACTGCGATGCGCACGGCGGGGACTCTCTTGAGGGAGGGGGATTGACGGTCCACGCTATCTGGTGCGGGCCGCCCGTTGGAGACCCGACAAAACTACCCGATAGTAGATCTTTCGCCGTGACCTGCGGCATGCATACGGTGCCGATATGACGAACCTCAAGGTCCACGCCCCCACTCAGGCCGACCTCGACGGCGACCTCGCGTCGCTGCGCGGCGACTGCGCCCGGATGGCTCCCCGCTGGACGACACCGGACCGGGGCGCCGCCCGCCCGGTCTCCCCGTCCCTGATCCACGGCGTGTCCGTGCCCTCGTCCTCGGCCCGGCTGCTGGACGCGATGTCCGAGTACGGCGACTGAGCCGGGTTCTTCCGCGGCCGGACCGGCGCCCGGGGAACCGTGCGCTCCCCCGCTGCGTCCCATCGCCGTCCCCCGTAAAGGGGACGTCGGATACGACCCCCCAGCAGTCCGGGTGCGACCGGGCAGGGTCTTCAGGGACAGCTGTGCAGCCGAAGGAGCGATGCGGTGAACACCGAGCGACCCGACAACGACGACGCCGAGGCACGGGCCTCCGACAGCGCGCGCGACACCGGGGGCGCTTCGGCCGACGGCGCGGACACCCCGCAGGGCGCCCGGCCCCGGGACGACGCCGCCACGCCCGGATCCTCCCCCGAAGAACCCGCTCCGGAGACCGGCGGGGCCGAGGAACCGGGGGCGGACACCGGGGACGCCGGGGCGGAGGGCGGCCGGGTGCCGGAGAGCGAGTCCGGGACCCCCGGGGGCGGGGCCGGGTCCCCGAAGGCGGCCGAACCCCGCACCGGCCGCCCCCCGCAGCTCGGGGAAACGACGACCGGGAGGCCTACGACCGGGAAGCCGACGACCGGTACCGCGGCGGACGGCACCGAAGAGCGGGACCCGAAGAGCGGGTCCGGGACGGCTCCCCGGGTCCGGGGTGGGCAGCCGGCACCCGCCGCCACCGGGACCGGAGCTCCGCCCACCGGGGAGGCGGAGGCCGACTCCGCACCCACCGACGTCACCGCGCCGTCGGCGCCGGACACCGCGGGTCCGGGTTCGGACGTGAGCGCCACCGGGGCGGCACCCGGGGAACCGCAGGCAACCACCGCCGAAACCCAGGCGCGGAAGGCCGGTTCCGTACGGGCCGATGTCACCGGGGCGTCGCCGTCGGAGAGCACGGACGCCGGAAGCGATGCCGCGGGGGCGGACGGCGGCGGGGAACGGGCCGCCGCGAGCGAGCCCGTGGAGGAGGCCCCTCGGGCCCGGGACGGGGCTGCGACGGCCGAGGAGCGGGGGACCGGCACGGTCGGGGCCGGGCCCTCACCCGTACGGGCAGCCGTCGGCGACGGTGCGGTGCCGGACGTGGGCGAGGGGCGTACCGGTGCGAGCCACGGCGTCGGCGCGGTCCCCTCCGGCGTACACGGCGGCGGGGACGGGCACGGAGCCGGGCGGCGGCGGTCGCCGGTGCTCGTCGCGTCGGTGGCCGCCGCCGTACTGCTGGCCGGAGGCGGCGGGGCCTACCTCGCCGCCAGTGTCTCCGGTGGGTCGGGCGGCGGTACGACTCCGGGGGCGAACGGGGACGGCACTCCCCCGCCGCTCACCCTCGACGCCTACGCCGAGGGCGGGACGCACGGCATCGCACCGGGTGAGCCCAACCCGTACGGTGCCACCTACCGCGCCGACGGCGCCCTCCCCGAGGGTCCCGACGCGGCGCCGGTGTACCACGCCCGGGGGCAGGTCACCGAGGCGCAGGTGGCCGGGCTCGCGAAGGTGCTCGGGGTCGACGGGAAGCCGGTGGCGGAGGGCGAGGCCTGGCGGATCGGCGGCAAGGACGGCAGCGGGCCCACGCTGCGGGTGGACCGCGGCGCCCCCGGCACCTGGACGTTCAGCCGGTACACGCCGGGACCCGACGCCTGCACGGGCAAGGGTGAGACGTGCGAGGCCCCGTCGGCCGGCAACGCCCCCGCGGTGGGCGAGGAGGCCGCGAAGAAGGCCGCCGCGCCCGTGCTGAAGGCGCTGGGCCAGGACGACGCGAAGCTCGACGCCGGCCAGGTCATGGGCGTCAAGCGGGTGGTGAACGCGGAGCCGGAGGTCGGCGGGCTGCCGACGTACGGCTGGACGACCGGCGTGGTCGTCGGCGCCGGTGGCGAGGTGGTCGGCGGCAGCGGCCGGCTGTCGGCGCCGGTGAAGGCGGACACGTACCCCGTGGTGAGCGCCGGGGAAGCGCTGAACCTCTTGAACACGGCACCCGGCGCCGGCGGGCGCGCGGAGACCGGCGGCTGCGCCACTCCCGTACCGCTGGAGGACGGTGACCGGCAGGAGCGGCAGGAGCCGTGCGTCACGGCGTCGGCCCTGCCCGCCGAGGACACGGTCGTCGTCGAGGATGCGGTGTTCGGGCTGGCCGCGCACGCGGTGGACGGGCAGCAGGCACTCGTGCCGTCCTGGCTGTTCGAGGTACGGCCGACCAGTGCGCAGGACGGCGGCACGGTGACGTATCCGGCGGTCGAGCCGGAATACCTCGCCCCGCGGGCACGGCCCGGGGAGTCGGGCACGGAACCGGCGAAGCCGGGGGACGGTGACCGGCCGACCTCGTCGCCGACGGCGCGCGAGGTCGCCGTCGAGGGCTACACCGCCCAGGGCGACGAGCTGACGGTGACCTTCACCGGCGGGGTGTGCGCCGACTACGAGGCGGCGGCGGGCGAGAGCGGCGGCCGGGTCACGGTCACCGTGACCGAGACGCCCTGGCCGGACAAGGTCTGCATCCTGATCGCCAAGCAGTACCAGCAGACGGTGCGGCTCGACGCCCCGCTGGGCGCCCGCGAGGTGGTGGACGCCGACGGGGAGCCGGTGCCGCTGCGCAAGGACGGCGCGCGGCTGCCCGCACCGCCTTCACAGCGGTGACGGGAGACTGAAAGCCCGAAGGCGGCGGTCCCGTTCGAAC